>DATJYT010000062.1:0-11693 GCA_035499475.1 Xanthobacteraceae bacterium
AATTTCTGATAGATGAATTGCTCAACACCCATGTTGAGGATGCGGCATGAAAACGCGAAGTGGATCGCCCGGCCGGGCTGCACGGTCTCGTAGAAGCCGCAGATTCCGTAATAGCCGAATTTATCCCTGACCTTGACGTAGCAGGCGTGGCGGGTGTGGTCCTTTTTGACAACATCAAAATAATTCTTTCTGGCGACTTCGGCATCCTCGTCCCAGCGCTGCTTCGTGAAATTGAGCTGATTCGTCCTATTGACCAGTTCATGAATCCTTTCGAACTGGCGCTCGATGTCGGTGTGAAAGGAAATGACAATATCGCAGCCGCGGAGGAATTCGTCGGGCGATGCCGAATTGGCGATTACGGACTGCCGCGTCTCCAATATCTTGTACTGGCCGAGCCGCGAAAGCGATGAATCGTCCTTGCCGCGAAGCTGCGGATGATCGAGCAGCGAGGCAATTATTTCGGGCGCAGCTACGTTGATTCCAGGCACCTGATCGAGGACTTCGGCGCGATTGAGCTCGTTGTCGTCGACGAACAGAACCGTCTCCGGCCGAAGGCCCATCTGCTCGATCATCGGCCCGATCAGATTCGACTTGGGCGCAAAGGCAATCGCTGGAAAAACGAACCATTTCCACAGATCGTCGCGTTCCAGTCTCGCGCGAACCGCATCGAAATCGTTCTTGGAGCAAAGCGAACTGATGATGCCGCGCTTGGCGAGCGTCGTGACCACGCCGATGTTGCGCTCGGGAACGATGACGTCGCCCTCTTCCAAGGTGCCCTGCCAAAAAGTCTCGTCCAGGTCCCAGATGACGAGGCGGATATTCTCGGCAAAGGTCTCCATTGACGGGCATTCTCCGCAAGACGGTCCCGATATCGGATCAGCCTGCTACGGCACCACCGCGTAGTCGTTATTGCATCAGAAGTCTTATATGCGCCGAGGTTAACAACAGCCAACTGCCCTCGGCGGGCCTTCCTTGCCGCAATCGCGCCACGATGTCGGCAAGCGCCTTCTTGTTTGAGACTTTCTGTATTGGGCCAGAATAAGATGCTTAATTGATTGATGCAACGGCGCGAATCGGATCAGTCAATTTAAGCAAAAGAGCAGAGTTCATCGTCAACAAAGAGCGGAACTCCTGTTCGCTCGCGGACCGCAGACCGGCGCCGGAACATGGCGCGGCGTAGCTTGAACATCATGCTGACAGCCGATGTGGTTGATCTGTTTCTCGACCGGGCGATGCAGCAGCCTGCGCATCCCGCCGTCGTGACCGACGAGCTCACGGCGGACTATGCGGCGATGGAAGACCGCGTGCGCCGGCTCGCCGCCGTCTTCGCGAGCCGGCCGGAACCGAAAATCGTCATCGCCTTGCCGCAGGGTCCGGACGCCTATGCGGCCATGTTCGCGGCCGGTCTCGCCGGCGGATTCTATGCGCCGTTGAATTTGAGCTCGCCGAGCGAAAAGCTCGGCCGCATCGTCAAGATGGTCGAACCCGATTTCATCGTCGGCGGCTCCGAGCTGACGGAACCGCTGGCGAAGCATGCCCCGGGCGCGATCGCCGTCGACCCGGCAGACTTGAACGGCGTTGAGATTTTCGCCGGCCGCGGCGCGCGGCACGAGCTCGCCTATGTGATTTTCACGTCAGGCTCGACCGGTATCCCCAAAGGCGTGATGATCCCGCGCCTCGCGCTCGATCACTATATCGGCTGGACGATGCACACGATGCAGATCGGACCTTCCGATCGGGTTTCGCAGCATCCCAACATCGCCTTCGACGTCAGCGTGATGGACACTTATGGCGCGCTGTGTTCGGGCGCGGCGCTTTATCCGCTGATCGGCGCCGGCGACCGGCTGCGGCCGGCGAGTTTCATCGAGCGGCATCGCCTGACCATCTGGATTTCGGTTCCGAGCGTGGTCAGCCTGATGATGCAGGCGGGCGAGGTGACGCACGAGAAGCTCCAGTCGCTGCGGCGGCTCGTCTTTTGCGGCGAGCCGTTGCTGCGCGAGCATCTCGATGCCCTGTTCACGGCCTGCCCGGACACATTGGTCGAAAATTCCTACGGGCCGACCGAGACCACCGTGACCATGACGTCGCTGCCGCTTCGGGCGGGCCAGTATGCGGATGCCTGCCGCACCTCCGTGGCGCTCGGCGATCCGATCGCCAACATGGACGTTTATCTGATCGGCGGTCCCAACGAGAATGAAGGCGAGATCGTCATTACGGGTCCACAGGTGGCGCTGGGCTATTGGGGAGATCCAGAGCGGACGTCACAATCTTTCCGGACGATTTCGGTCGGCGGACGGCCGGTGCGAGCCTATTTTTCCGGCGACTGGGCCGAACGGCACGGCAGGCACGTCTTCTTCAAGGAGCGCGTGGACTTTCAGGTCAAGATCCGGGGCTACCGCATCGAGCTCGATGAGATCGCCAGCGCGATCCGCGAGAACTGCTGGCCTGTGGTCTGCGTGTTCAAGCGCAAAGAATCCCTCGTCGCCTATATCGAGCGCCGCCCCGGCCGCCCGTTCGAGCCGGCCGCACTGCGGTCAGCTCTGGCGGCGCGGCTTGAGCCTTATGCAATCCCCGAGCAGATACGCCTGATCGACCGCATACCGCGGACCGAGAACGACAAGCTTGATCGCGCCGCGGTCATGGCCCTGTTCGAGGCGGAGATCGGTGAGGCCGAGGCGAACGCGGCGCAGCGGTTGCGGCGAACGGCCGACACCGAGCGGCGCGTTCATGATGCCGATGCGGCTTCGTGATCGTGGCTGGGTTGAACAGTTGCTCGGCTCGGCTCGGCACGCCTCACCACAGGTTTTTGGTGAAGATAATTTTCGACCAAGTCACACAGGACGCCAAGCTCATGCGCCGCCGACCCGCCTGGGTCGAGTGCGGCCACCGAGATTCCGGAACTGAACGCGCGAACGAAGGAATAACGGCTGCCGATCGGCGGCGCGATGATCTCGCCAAACCGCTCCAGCTCCTCGACGATCTGCCGACCTTCGAGTGTGCGCCGATCGACCCGATTGGGCACCAGGATGACCGGCAGCGGCGCTGAACGCCGGGCGCGGATGACCCTGACGACATCGAGCGTCCGGCCCGTCGCTTCGAGGTCCAACCCCGATGGCAGGCATGGAACGATGGCAACATCAGCAAGCGCGATCGACGCCGCGACCGCGTCGTCAACGGGCGGCGTGTCAATCACCACATACGCGCCGGCAACCCGGCTCACGGCGTTGACCCATCGGGTGGCCGGCTGCCCGGGATGCAAAGTGATCTGCTGAATCGGGTAGGTGAGACCGCCAAGCTCGGCCCAATGGCATGCCGAGCGCAGCGGATCAGCATCGATCAACGCGACATCGCCGCCGCGCCGGCTGATCTCAGCGGCCAGGGAGACCGCGATTGTCGTCTTGCCGACCCCGCCCTTACGTTGAACGACCGCAACGCGTTTGGCACGCATGCTATCGGCACCGTCGAACGCGAACGATAAAAACCATGGCGGCGTTGCCTCGCACCCAGGATCACTAGCCTACACGTCTCGCACGGCGAGATTACGGTCTACCTAACACAAATCTTAATTTCCATTAAATAACTGAAATTACTTTGTTTTTACCATGGAAACGGAACCGGCCGGCCGGAATCGTGCGGTTCCACCGCGGACCTAAAGCTTAGCGCGCAGCCCCGCATAGGCCGCAAACGGCATGCCCGGAACGAATGTGCGCGGATCTGTCAGATTTAGATACGGGAATGAATCGGTCTCGAAGAATGTGCCGTACACATAGTAATGGCGGTCGAACAGGTTCTTCACCAGTCCATATACCTCAACGTTCTTGGTGACCTGGTAGGACGAATGCAAATTCACCGTCCAATAGGCCGGCACCTTGGGATTCTGGTTGGCTTCGTCGCCGACGAGAAATTGACTGCCGATGACGTTGAGATCGGCGCCGACCTTCCAGGGATCGGTCACCTGATATTCCGCGCCCAACTTGAAGCGATAGTCGGGCACTCCGGTCAAATGATCGCCGGGAACGACAAAGATATTGCCGTTGGCATCGGCGAACGGATTGTTGGGTGACGACAGCGTCAAAGCGTTCTGGAAGGTCGCATCGACGAACGTGTAGTTCGCATAGACGTTCCAGCGATCCCACTTGTAGGACAGATCCGCTTCGATGCCCTTGCGCAGCGTGTTGCCGGCGTTCTGAAAGTACTCATGACCGGGAATCGGGCTCGCGACACCGATGATGTCGTCGGTGTTGAGCGCATGGAAGACACCGAAGCTCCAGTTCAGCAGACCCTTGGCGAGGTCAAAATGACCTCGCACGCCGGCCTCGAAGGTATGCGAGACGACCTGTTGGAGGTTCGGGTCGCCGACCAGCGCATTATCGATCAAGCAGGGCCGCAGCGGATCGGCACAGGCGAGCTCCAGCGGCGTTGGCGCCCGGTTCGCTTCCGCATAGCCGGCGTAGATGTTGACGTCCCGCGTGAGTTTGTAGGTTGCGCCGATCACCGGATTGAAACGGCTGTAGGTGTGGCTGCCGTTGAGGCCCGGGTCATTGCCTAATTCGTCCTGCAAGACAATCTCGGCGACGTTGTAGCGTCCGCCCGCCGTGACCGACAACCGCGGCGTGACGTCGAACGTATCCGTCGCGTAGAGACCGGTGTAGAGCGTTCTCGCGCCCAGTTGCACCGGCGCGACGTCGCCCGAAGGCTGGTCAATGAACAGGCCAACGCCCTGCACCGTCGGGAATTGGTTGGCGTTGATCGTGCCGAGCTCGCTCGTCGTTGTGAATTGCACGAGCCCGCGGTCGACGCTGGCGCCGATGACGAAATTATTGCCGTGGCCGAAAACATCCTGCGAGGAGGCCGCCTGCAGCGAGCCACCAAAGCTGTTGGTCGAGGTCCAGGTGCGATCGATCTCTCCCAAAACGCTCGTTGCCAGCGCGCCCGTCGCCGGAACCGTGGCGCCGCCGATGGTCGTCAGGTTGGAGAGAGTGCCGTCGAGATTGGGAAAGCACAGCAGCGCCGGATCGGGACAGCCGCTGTTCTGTGCGTCCGTGCCGTTGCCGTCGCCATGCTGCTGCCAGAAGCCGCGATAATACGCATTGGCCTGAAGCGCAAACGTAGCGGTCGGCTTCCAGCTCGCGCTCGTCGTCAGGAAGGCAAGCTGGTTCGCCGTCGTTTGCGGGATGGTGTAGATGCTCGACCAGTCCTGGTTGAGCATCTCGATCGGCGTCGCCGTGGCTGCGCCAAATTTGTTGGAGGCGCCGGTGAAGGTGACGTGAAATTCGGTATTATCGCCGCGCGCGCCAAGGTCGGCGTAGACGCGCCGCACCTGCGATGGAGAATTCTGACGCCATCCGGCGTCGTCGATGGCATCGGCCGTAATGTAGCCCGAGACGTTTCCGACCTGCCCACCGGCCTGGACCGTGCCGCCGACCCGGCCGTAAGACCCGCCTCCCACGTCGCCCTGGACGCCGTGATAGGTGAATCCGTTCTTCATCTCGAAGGAGAGCGCCCCGCCGAGAGCATTCAGTCCGTAGACCGGGTTGCTGGGGGCAAGGGTCATCCGGCTGATCGCATCCTGCGGGATGAAGTCCCAATTGACGATGTCGCCGAAGACCTCGTTGATGCGCACGCCGTTCTGATACACGGCAAGCCCCTGAGGCGTGCCGATCACCGGCGAGGCGATGAAGCCGCGATAATTGAAGTCGCGCTGGAATTCATTTCCGGTCTGATCGCTGAGCGCGACACCGGGCAGCGCTCGCGATAGCGCGTCCAGCAGGCCCGGCGCCTTCGCCGGATCGAAATCGGAAGCCGTCAGGGTTTGGATATTGGCGGGGACCTTGTCGCGATCGATCGCGCCGGGCTCGGTTTGAATCGGAGCATTCGCAGCGGCGGGCGAGGCCGAAACCGCAGCCGCGGCGGGCGCTCTGCGTGGCGGCACCAGCGGCGCTGCCGGAACCACGCGAATTTCAGGCAGCGTGACGCCGGAGCCTTGATCCTGAGCCTGATCGTAGAGCCCGCCCGTCACCGTCGCGCGTTGCGCCTGACGCGACGTTCGGCTCTTTGATCGGCCCGCGTTCGTGCCGGGCGGCGGCGCAGGCACAGAGGTTGTTGGGCTGGCAGCCTGCCCGCTCGATCGCGGTGTGCGGTCGCCGTAGCCCTGATGACCCCCGTCCGGCAGAACAGCTGCGTGCGGCATCGCGCTGTCGCCGCAGACTACATCGCCAGACGGGTCTGCTGCGCACACCGGGGCGGCGCGCACCGACACTGAAGATTCGATTGCAACGGCGGCAACCAAGCAACCGGCTAATCGCACTGCCCCAAACATCGCCCGCACGTCCCACGCGCCGAGGTAAATTCTGGCACTTTCGCCGCTCCGGCGTCATGGCAGGATTTGCCAAATCGAACGGGAAGTTTTGGCAATGGCGCCCGATAACTGCCTCCACAGGCGACTTTTTTTGACGCGCCAAGGGGAGTCGGATATTGAGGGCAACCCATGACCATCCGCCTGCATCGCAGCGACCTGCCGGACCTTTCGCGCTACCGGGGCGCGGTCGCGGTCGACACCGAAACCATGGGTCTTGATCTCAACCGTGACCGGCTGTGCGTCGTCCAGCTTTCACCCGGCGACGGCTCCGCCGATGTGGTGCAGATTCCGCCCGATGCTAAAGATGCACCCAACCTCAAGCACCTGCTTGCCGACAAGAACCTGCTCAAGATTTTTCACTTTGCCCGGTTCGATCTCGGCATGCTCTACAAGACCTTCGGCGTGATGCCGGAGCCGGTCTACTGCACCAAGATCGCGTCACGCCTGTGCCGAACCTATACCGACAAACACGGCCTGAAGGATCTGGTGCGCGAAGTGCTCGGCCACGATCTTTCCAAGCAGCAACAGAGTTCGGATTGGGGCGCGACCGATCTCACCGATGCGCAGACATCATACGCGGCCGCAGACGTGCTTTACCTTCACGCGCTCAAACAGAAACTCGATTCCATGCTCGCCCGCGAGAATCGCGCCGACCTAGCCGAAGCCTGCTTCCGCTTCCTGCCGGAGCGGGTGCGGCTCGATCTCGCCGGCTTTGCCAACGACGATATTTTCGCCCATTCATGAGATTGAATTCTCTTCTGACGACAACGACCTGGATGGCCCCGCCCGAGCCACATTCGCAGGCGACTGTTGCCCTATAGGACCGCTACAATGGGGTGGTCGCGCTCGAATCGGCGCAATGGTCCCTTGGAGATCACGGCTTGACGACCGCCTATCCCGCCGGTGACGCGAGAGGAGCCTCGTTTTCGGCGGGCTCACCCCGCAGCACCGAACGGACATACCGGGCCGCGCTCAGGCACAGCAGATATGTCCGCTGGCTTCGCCTCGGCGTGCCTGCCGGAATAGCCGTGGCCCTGTTGGCCGTGATCGTTGCCAACTACCTGCCTTCGCTTGACGGGATTCGCCTGCCGGGAGAGCTCGGCAAGCTGGTGATCAAGGGTACCAAGATCACGATGCAGCAACCGAAAATCTCAGGCTACACCGGCGACGGCCGTCCCTATTCTTTCGCCGCCAATACCGCCGCGCAGGACATCAACAAGCCCGATCTCCTGGAGCTCAATCAAATCCATGCCCGCATGGATATGGTGGACAAGAGCACGGTAGAGCTCACGGCTCCCAGGGGAAGTTACGACTTGAAAGGTGAAATCCTGACGCTCAACGACGACATCGTCGTCGTTTCCTCGACCGGCTATGCAGCACGTTTGCTTGAGGCCGTCGTGGATACGCGCAGCGGCAATGTCGTATCCGAGAAGCCGGTTCATCTGAAGTTGCTCAACGGCTTTCTGGATGCCAAGCGGATGGACGTCGTCGACAACGGCGAGGTGATCCGCTTCAGCAACGGAGTCTCGATGACGCTCAATCCGGAAAAAAGCGCCGACAAGGCGGACCATCAATGATGCGATGGCTCAGGCTCAGTGCCGTAGTGGTGATCTTGGCGGGTCCGGGCCTCGCCGAGGCGCAGGATAGCCGCTCGACGCCAACGAGCCCCGCACAGGGACTCATCCACGATCAGGATCAGGATCAGCCGATCCAGATCGATGCTGCGACGCTCGTGGTGCAAGACAAAGTCAAGACGGCAACGTTCTCCGGCGACGTGAAGGTCGTACAGGGCGACACCACCATGAAGTGCCAGACGCTGGTGGTTTTCTACGAGCAGGAGGTTGGCCTCGGCAACGGCAACGCTTCCACGCCTGCTCCGAAGCCGGCGGGCGGCACCGCGCCGGGCGCGCAAAATGTCCGCAAGATCGAAGCGCACGGCGGGGTCACCGTCGTCACCAAAGACCAGACCGCGAGCGGCGATCTCGGCGTCTACGACGTCAAGACCAAAACCATTACGCTCACCGGCAATGTCGTTATCAGTCAGGGCCAGAACGTCGTTCACGGCGAACGCGTCGTCGTCGACACGGTGACCGGGAACGCGCGCGTCGAAGCGCAGCATACCGGCGGTGGCACGCCGAGCCGTGTGCGCGCACTGATCCAGCCGAACAAGGGTCAAAATAGCGGCGCCGCCAACACGATGACGGTCGGGCCCGGGCCGGCGCGCCCAAACTGATGCCCGCTGCACGATGATCCTGGAAATGCAACTGGACACCGCGGCGTAAACAGATCATCAACCACGATTCGCAAACGGCATCTCGAGACCCGCGTGGTGGACATTTTCTCATATTTTCGCCGCTCCCAGATGTCGGCGCGCCGCAAGCCGCTCGCTGCGGAAGAGGTCATCGATCTCTCCAGCATGGGAGGGGAGATCAGCATCACTTATCTCGATATCGCCAGCGGCCCCGCAGTCGAGAAAAAAGCCAGGAGCAAGGCGCCGGAGAGAATCAAGCGACAGCCCGACCCGCCGCCCGACCGCGAGCCGCAGCGCCCGCCGCCGCCGCAGAGCGCGCCTCGTCCCGCACCGCAGCCGCGCCGCCGCCCTGACGGCAACGGCGGATCGCCGCAGGGCGATCGCAAAGGCGTGCTGGCGGTTCACAACGTGCAGAAGACCTTCGTCGGACGCATGGTGGTCAAAGGTGTCAGCCTCTACGTCCGTCGCGGCGAAGCCGTCGGCCTGCTCGGACCGAACGGCGCGGGCAAGACGACGGTGTTCTACATGATCACCGGGCTCATCAATGCGGACCAGGGGCGCATCGAGCTCGACGGTTACGACGTCACCAAACTGCCGATGTACCAGCGCGCCCGTTTGGGGATCGGCTACCTGCCGCAAGAAGCGTCGATCTTTCGCGGCCTCACCGTCGAGGAGAATATCCGCGCCGTGCTCGAAGTCGTCGAGCCGGACGCCAAAAGACGCCAACGCGATCTCGATGCGCTGCTCGACGAGTTCAATATCACGCGGCTGCGCAAGACGCCGTCGATCGCGCTATCGGGCGGCGAACGTCGGCGCTGCGAAATCGCGCGAGCGCTCGCGACGCGGCCGAACTACATGCTGCTCGACGAACCCTTCGCCGGCATCGACCCGATTGCGGTCGGCGACATTCAAGCGCTGGTGCGCCACCTGACCAACCGCGGCATCGGCGTGCTGATCACCGATCATAACGTGCGCGAGACGCTCGGCCTCACCGACCGTGCCTACATCATCTATTCGGGCGAGGTACTGATGGAGGGCCGCGGCAGCGACATCGTCAACAACCCTGACGTGCGCCGGCTCTATCTCGGGGAGGAATTCAGACTTTAAGCTTGCGGCAAATCGGGTAGCGACAGGGCAAAATTCTTGCTGTACAAGGGTTAGACAAGCAAGAATCGGACCAGTTCCCCTCCCCGCTGATGGCCCTAACGCAAAGACTTCAAATCCGGCAGAGCCAGGCGTTGGTGATGACGCCGCAGTTGATGCAGGCCATCAAGCTGCTGCAGCTCTCCAATCTCGACCTCGTCGCCTATGTGGAAGCGGAACTTGAACGCAATCCGCTGCTTGACCACAGTGTCGAGGGCGACGGGGCGCCCGCGGAGGCAGATGGTGCCCAAACGCCGGGCAAGTCGGCGGAAGGCGGCGACGGCTGGAACGGCGCGGAGCCCGAGGCAAACCGCAACGACGGCGAAGAGCGGCACGACACCCGCATCGACGACACCTCGCCCGACGATTCCGAGCCGATTCGTCCGCGCACGTCGGATACGCCCGGGGGATACTCCGAATGGGCGGGCGTCGGTTCCGGCGGCCGCGACGACGGCGATTACAATCTTGAAGCGTTTGTTTCCGCCGAGACGACGTTAGCCGACCGGCTGCGCGAACAACTCCCGCTCGCCATCGCCAATCCGGCGCGGCGCATGATCGGCCAGTATCTGATCGATCTCGTCGATGAGGCCGGATACATCAGCGGCGATCTGGCCGCCGTGGCCGAGAGGCTCGGCACCAGCGTCGGCGAGATCGAAACCGTTCTGGGCATATTGCAGACCTTCGATCCGCCCGGCGTGTGTGCGCGAGACCTCGCCGAATGCCTGGCGATCCAGCTCAAGGAGCAAGATCGCTACGACCCGGCGATGCAGGCCCTGATCACCCGCCTCGATCTCTTGGCACGGCGCGATTTCGCCGCGTTGAAAAAACTTTGCGGCGTCGGCGATGAGGATCTTGCCGACATGATCGCCGAGATCCGCCGCCTCAACCCCAAACCCGGGCTTGCGTTCGGCTCCGCCGTCGTGCAGCCGATCGTTCCGGACGTTTTTGTGCGGCCGGGGCCCGACGGCGGCTGGATCGTCGAACTCAACTCAGACACGCTGCCGAAAGTGCTGGTGAACCAAAGCTATTATTCGGAAGTCTCGTCGACCGCGCGCCGCGACACCGACAAGTCCTATCTGGCCGAATGCCTTCAGAGCGCCACCTGGCTCGTGCGCGCGCTCGACCAGCGCGCCCGAACCATCCTCAAGGTCTCGAACGAAATCGTCCGCCAGCAGGACGCATTCTTCGCGCTCGGCGTCGAGCATTTGCGTCCGCTCAATCTCAAGACCGTCGCCGAAGCCATCAGCATGCATGAATCGACGGTGTCGCGGGTCACCGCCAATAAATACATGGCAACCAGCCGCGGCATCTTCGAACTCAAGTATTTTTTCACGTCCGCGATCGCCGCATCGCACGGCGGCGAGGCGCACTCGGCCGAAGCCGTGCGGCACCGCATCAAGCAATTGATCGATGCCGAGCCTCCAAACGACGTATTGTCCGACGACACCATCGTCGAAAAACTGCGCGAGGCCGGCGTCGATATCGCCCGCCGCACGGTCGCAAAATACCGCGAGGCGATGCGCATTCCGTCCTCGGTGCAACGCCGGCGCGAAAAGCAGGGCGCTGCCGCGATTTGAGCGGGCCGGCCGCAGCCGCGGGGCGCGCCCGGAAGCCGCGTTGAAACCGCGCCTTGGAATGCCTAGGTCGAGTTGAAGCGGAGGCAGCCATGTCATTTCGCATTTCCGGACAAAATCTCGACGTCGGCGGCGCCCTGCGGGAGCGCATCAGCGACCGGATCGCCGAAGCCATGGGCAAATATTTTGACGGCGGCTATTCGGGCCACGTCACCGTGGCGCGGGACGGCTTTGGATTCCGCACCGAATGCGCGATCCATCTCGACTCCAAGATCACGCTGCACGCGGAAGGCATGGCGCCGGACGCCTATGCGAGCGCCGACCAAGCGGCGGCACGAATCGAGAAGCGGCTGCGCCGTTATCACCG
>DATJYT010000063.1:0-3447 GCA_035499475.1 Xanthobacteraceae bacterium
GCCGGACATCGCGACCAGCGTTTTGTCGCCTATCCGATCCTGCGGCTTGCCGATGGGCGCTGCCTCATCAACTGGATCTGCGTCGTCAAAACCACCGATCCGATGCTGCCGCCCGAAGAATGGGGCGTGCGTGCCGGCAAGGCACCGATCCTTGAAAGATTTGCCGGCTGGACATTCGATTGGCTCGATATTCCAGAGCTCGTCGAGACGACGGCGGACATCTTTCAATTTCCCGACGTCGATCGCGATCCGCTGCCGCAATGGAGCTTCGGCCGCGTCACCATGGTGGGAGACGCCGCGCACCCGATGCTGCCGGTCGGCGCCCAGGCGGGCTCGCAGGCAATCGTCGACGGCCGCGTTTTGAGCGCCGCGCTGATGCGCTTCAAAGATCCGGCGCAGGCGTTGCGGGCCTATGAGCACGAGCGCATGGACGCCATGAACGGCATGATCCTGCGCAATCGCCGGCTCGGGCCCGAGACGGTCATGCAGTGGGCCGAGGAGCGGGCGCCCGGCGGCTTCTCGGATATTTCGGCCGTGATGAGCGCCGAGGAATTGAGCGACGCCGCCATTTCCTTCAAGCGTGCCGCCGGCTTCGACGTCGAGACCTTGAACACGCGGCCGTCCTATCTGCCACCGGCGGGATCGGCGTAAGGTCCGGGACTATGTCCGGCGGCCCCAACCCCGGCCGCGATCATTGAGCCGATCTCAGCCGCCAGAATTCTCGAACTCTCCAGCGCGGGATCAGGAAAAGGGAACGCCAGTTTTCGGAAAAGATTCTGCCCAGCCAAGGATTCCACAGCCATCCACAGATTTTTATTTTGAATTATGCGCGTGTTTAACTAAGATCATCTAGAGTGTTTTGATCGAAAATTATCCAACACTACTGAATTACTACATGACACTCGCGGCCTTTTCACGAGCCGGCCAAGAATTATTTCCAGTTTTACAGATTAGAACTCCTATAAAATGTTATTTTCTCTTTGCAAGGGACAATCGGTTCCGCTAAAGATAGTTGCAGATCGAACCAATTCGCTGCCGGGCGCGCCTGCGATGATTGTCTGCTCCTGTAACGTGTTCACCGATCACGACGTGCGCTCGACCATGTCGGCGGGCGAAGATATCCCGCGCACGACGTGCCAAGTCTACAATTGCCTGGGTTGCAGCGCGCAGTGCGGCCGTTGCGCGCGCACCATCCGGCGCATCATGGACGAAGCGCTGGCCGGCGCCGACGCGTCATGCGGTCAGGCTCTCGGCGGCGGCGCCTGATCTTTTCGCTTCATTGATCGCTATGAATTCGGCTTCGCGCGTGCGGCGCGGCGCCTTTCGACATTCGTTGCGAAGGTTATAATCACTCCCGCTCGGCCGCTTCTTCAGGCGGCGCGAGCGCCAATTGCGGGAGTGCGATCATGAAAGGCGAGCCTGGAGTCCTCGATTACCTCAACAAGGCTCTGCGCCACGAATTGACGGCGATCAACCAGTACTGGCTGCATTATCGCCTGCTCGGCAATTGGGGCTATCGGGCGCTCGCCAAGCAATGGCGCAAGGAGTCCATCGAAGAGATGGAACATGCCGACAAGCTTGTCGATCGCATCATATTCCTCGACGGCTTTCCCAACATGCAGGTGCTCGATCCGTTGCACATCGGGCAGAACGTCAAGGAAGTCCTCGATTGCGATCTTGCCGCCGAAATGTCGGCGCGCGCGCTTTACGAGCAGGCCGCCACCCACTGCCATGCGGTGAAGGATTACGTCACCCGCGACATCTTCGAGAAACTGATGCACGACGAGGAAGAGCACATCGACTTCCTCGAAACGCAGCTCGATCTCGTCGACAAGCTTGGGCTCCAGCTCTATGCCCAACACCACATCGGCGAACTTGACGAGAGCAAGGACTGAAGCGTCCTCTCGCCCGCGAAAATCATTTGCGGCCGTTAACGAAATTGTCCGTGCGGTTCCGCGCGTGGAACTCGCGTGTTCGCGCATTCTCGGCTCCACGCGGGCGCACCACCTGTCGGTTTACGAACACGGTTAAAAGTTAAGGTTAAGACCCGCTTAAGCAATTGCTGACATCCTCGCCGCCAGTTCCACGACGGCAGCCCGCTGCCGGCGCGGCTCGTTCGGGAAAAGGACGATGTGATGGTCAGCGTCAAAATTCTGATTCGCGCCGGTGCCGCGACAATGATCAGCACCGCAGCCTTCGCGGCGGATATGCCGCCCCAGCCCATGTATCCGCCGCCGCAGCCGGTCTATCAGCCGCAGCCGGTCTACCAGCCGCCGCAGCCGGTGTACCAAGCGCAGCCGGTCTATCAGTCCCAGCCGGTGTGGGAAGCGCCGTTCATATCGGGAACCTGGTACCTGCGCGGCGACGTCGGCGTCGGCGTGCTCAATTTTTCCGAATTCGATCATTCGCAGACCAACCCGAGCTTTGTCTGGCCGTCGAGCTGGACGATCGTTCAGAGCGATATCCAGGACGCCGCCATCGTCGGCTTCGGCGTCGGCTACGAGGTGAACAACTGGCTCCGCTTCGACGTGACCGGCGAATATCGCAGCAAGGCGACGTTCAAGGTGACGGGCAGCTACACGCAGTCCTGCCCGGGCGCGGCGTGCTTCGACGTCAACCAAGGCAACTATTCCTCCGCCGTGTTCATGGGCAATGCCTATCTCGATCTCGGTACCTGGTGGTGCCTCACGCCCTATATCGGCGGCGGCGTCGGCGCCGCCTATAACCGCATCACCGGCATCCAGGATCTCGGCATCATTGCCGACGGTTCGACCGGCTTTGGCCTCTCCAACGCCGACTCCACCTCGGTCAATCTGGCGTGGAACGTGCAAGCCGGCGTCACCTACAACGTCACCAACAATTTCAAGGTCGATTTCAACTGGCGCTACCTGAACCTGGGCTCGCCGATCTCCGCGGTCGTCTATTGCCAGAACACCGCTTCATGCCCGGGCGCCCAATACACCTTGAAGGACATCACCTCGCAGGATTTCCGCGTCGGCCTGCGCTGGATGCTGCAGCCCGAACCGATCCCGGTGGTCATGCCGCCGCCGCAGCCGCTGGCGAGCCGCGGCTGATCCCCTGCTGACGGATCAAAGCAACATCAAACGGCGCGGGCGACCGCGCCGTTTTTGTTTGCTTCACCGGCCTCGAACAGCGCCAACGGGGCACGCCGAGCTAACACTCCATTAAGGTTAATGACCCATGATCGCCCGTGTTTTGGCGCTCGGCGCGCCGAGGACGGAAGGGTCTGCCGATGCGTAGGGTCATCTGTGCTTTGATCGTGCTGGCATTGCCGGCGAGTGCGCTCGCAGCCGATTTGGATGTGCTGCGCGGCGCCGAACCGGTCGGGCCCGCCAATTTCGCCAACTGGAGCGGCTTCTATTTCGGCGGTCAGGCCGGCGCCAGCGATATCAGCGCCAATTTCGCCAACTCCACTCAGGATCCCAT
>DATJYT010000064.1:0-6142 GCA_035499475.1 Xanthobacteraceae bacterium
AGTCCCTACCGCCTCGAAAAGACTGGCGACGTAGCGCGTCGTCACGGGATCATTCGGTTTGGTGCGCCGGTCCTTGCGGGCGTAGCATAGGTAGGGCGTCAATGCCGTTACGCGCGCGGCGCCAGCATCCTTCAGCGCGCCAATGAAAAACAGGAGCCGGCATAGCTTGTCATTGGCACTTTGCTCGGGTCCGGTGTGCAGGTTGTGTAGAACGAATACATCCGCTCCGCGTACCGTCTCGATGGGACGCGACTTATGCTCGGCATCCTCAAATTCGCGTTCCTCGTGCGCCGCCAGAGGCCGCCCTAGCGCGGCGGCGATTGCCGAGCCGAGTTCGTCGGACCCGTGTAAGGCAAATAGACACAATTCTCGGTCCGACATTGCTCAACTCCGATCCGCAATGGCTGGCGATGCCAATATTTGCTTTCTTTCGAGGAAGGCTTCCAAAAGGCTAGACAGCGTCGGTTCGCCAGCCTCGGCGAATTCATAACGTGCACGAACGATCGGCTTTTTGATGCAAAGCAAATGCCCAAGGTCGATCGGGCTGGCAGAGACAATAATATCCGCATCAACCGCGTTGATGGTCTGTTCCAGGTCCTGCAACTGCGCGGGATTGTAGCCCAGCGCCGGCAACACCGTGCCGATATGCGGAAATGCTTCATAGGTTTTTAAGAGCCCACCCGCGATCCATGGGCGTGGATCGACGATTTCCGCAGCACCTGCGGCGAGTGCGGCGACGTAGCCGGCGCCATAGGCCATGCCGCCATGGGTGATCGTTGGCCCGTCTTCGATCACAAGCGCACGCCGGCCTTTCACCAGAGACGCATCATCGAGTCTGATCGGTGAAGCCGCACGCACGATCGGCGCTGCGGCATTGACCGCCCGCAACTCCCGCACCGCCGTCTCCACATCATGCGTCGACGCGGCGTCCACTTTGTTCACCACCAAAACGTCCGCCATGCGGGCCACCGCCTCGCCCGGGTGATGAGTTGCCACCTGCTTGGGCCGAAGCGCGTCAGCGACGGCGATGTGGAGATCGGGTTTGACGAACGGAAAATCATTATTCCCGCCGTCCCATACGATGACATCGGCCTCGCTTTCGGCCGCGCGCAGGATGTCGGCATAATCGACGCCCGCCAGCACGACATTTCCGGCCGAAATATGCGGTTCGTATTCTTCGCGTTCTTCCGCCGTGCACTGCGCTGCATCGAGATCGGCAAGGGACGCAAATCGCTGTACGCGCTCCTTGGCCAGGTTCCCGTAAGGCATCGGATGTCGGATGACGACGGTCCGGTTGCCGCGATCGCGCAGCCGGCGCGCGATCCAGCGCGAGATAGAGGATTTGCCGCATCCGGTACGCGTTGCACAGACCGCGATCACCGGCACCGAGGCATGCAGCATCGTTCGCTTGGGCCCGAGCAAAATGAAATCGGCGCCGGCAGCCAGAGCGCGCGACGCAGCGTGCATGACGTCCTCGTGCCGGACGTCGCTGTAGGCGAATACGACTTGATCCACAGCCTCCGTCCGGCACAACGCTTCAAGCTGCGCCTCAGCTACGACGGGAATGCCATGCGGATAGAGCGAGCCCGCAAGAGCGGGCGGATAAGTCCGGCCGCCGATGCCCGGTATTTGCGCGGCGGTAAATGCCAAAACTTCAATTGCCGGATCGTCGCGATAGACGACATTGAAGTTGTGAAAATCGCGGCCGGCCGCACCCATGATGATGATCCGACGGCGGGCCGCCACGGTTGCGTTTGACTGCGTCATCCTGGATGCAATGGGTGCGGATGGGGGCGAATCCATTGAATTCCACAGAGGCGTAGCATGTTCTGCAAATCCTCAATTTCGATTTTCAAATCGCCGCCGGCACCACGGTTGAACGCGGCTCCGTAGCGGCTTTTGGGGAGCGGATGGCCGGAAAATCATCGGCTGTCAGGGTTTCGCGTTTCAGCAGCATATCGGCACCGGCATCAAGATCGGTTCGCCTGGTCTGGAGGATATCGCGTGCGCGCTCGAAAGCTTCGCCCAACAGATCGCGCACGGCGACATCGATTTCGCGGCTGGTGACTTCGGCGGCCTGAACTTGGTTGGCGGTCGGCGCCATGAGGAAATACTGGGGCGCACGCGCATAGGTTCGCTGTCCGACCCTCTCATCCATTCCATAGCGGGTCACCATTTCGAGCGCGATCTCGGTGCCACGCTGCAAATCGTCGGCTGCGCCCGTCGAGACGTCGCCATCGAATACGAGTTGCTCGGCGGCGCGCCCACCCATCAGCACGGCGATGCGATTTTCCAAATTGGTTCTGTTGAGCAGAAAGCGGTCTTCGGTTGGACGTTGGATGGTATAGCCAAGCGCGCCGACCCCGCGAGGGATGATCGAAACCTTCTGGACCGGGTCGACGCCGGGCAAAGTCGCCGCGACCAAAGCATGCCCCATCTCATGAAAGGCGACCCGGCGCCTTTCTTCCTCGTTGAGCACGCGACTTTTTTTCTCCAGTCCCGCGACGATGCGTTCGATCGCCTCGGTGAAATCATTCAAGCTGACCGAAGCGCCATTGCGGCGCGTCGCGACGATAGCTGCTTCGTTCACGAGGTTGGCGATGTCGGCGCCGGTGAAACCCGTGGTCAACCTGGCAATCGCCTCGAGATCGAGGTCCGGCGCGAGCTGTACCTTGCGCACGTGAACGCGGAGAATCTCCAGTCTGCCCTTGCGGTCGGGACGGTCCACCAGAACCTGGCGATCGAAACGGCCCGCGCGCAGCAGCGCCGGATCCAGAATTTCCGGGCGGTTTGTGGCAGCCAGCAGAATGACGCCCGCACTCGGATCGAAGCCATCAAGCTCGGCGAGGAGCTGATTGAGCGTCTGCTCCTTCTCGTCGGTGCCGCCAAAGCCGCCGGGGACGCGGCTGCGGCCAAGCGCGTCGAGTTCGTCGATGAAAATGATGCAGGGAGCGGCCTTGCGCGCCTGCTCGAAAAGGTCGCGCACGCGTGCGGCGCCGACTCCGACGAACATCTCGACGAATTCCGAGCCGGAAATCGAGAAAAACGGCACGCCTGCCTCGCCCGCCACGGCCTTTGCCAGCATCGTCTTTCCGGTCCCCGGCGGCCCCACCAGCAAAACGCCTTTCGGCACCCGCGCGCCCAGCCGGCCATAGGACTTCGGGTCGCGCAGAAAGGCGACCAGTTCCTGCAGTTCGAACTTCGCCTCGTCGACGCCGGCAACATCCTTGAAGGTCACCTTGGTGTCCGTCTCCACAAAAACCTTGGCGCGCGACTTGCCGACCGTCATCAGTCCGCCAAATCCCTGCTTCTCGGCGAAACGCCGAATCAGGAACATCCAGATTCCGTAAAAGATGACGGCCGGAATCACCCAGGACAGAATTGTTTGGACGATGCCGCCGGAAGGCGCGCCAGTGACCACGACTTGGTGGCTCGCGAGTTTGTCGGCCAATTGCGGATCGACTCGGACAGCGAAGAACTCGCGTTTGCCGCTCGGCAGGGGTTCCTTCAGCGTTCCCTGGACCGAGTCGGAACTCACCGTAACCTCGGCGACCTTGCCCTCATCGAGCAGAGTTTCGAACTGGCTATAAGGTATTGTCTCAATCTGCGTATAGCTGGACCAAAAAGCCTGGAACAGCAAAACGCCCATGACGGCAGCAAGCACGTACCAAATCATGATTTGGCGCTTGCGAGCGTCCGGTGTCGTATTCGCGGCCATGGCGGCGCCCGTGAGCAATTGGCGAAAGATGCTTTTGCCGGGCTTTACTGCGGCCGACATTGATATGCCGCAAAATTCAGCGGCGTTCGGTCGTGTTTAGTTAGTGTGATTACAATCGGATTTTCCTGAATTCCGTTGCAATAACAAATATTTATGAGAGCCAACCGCTCGGCGGCAATCCGCCGTGTCGCTGCCGCCGGCCGATTGGGATTACGGGCTTCTCCTTAGGGACAACATCTGAATGTTCGAGCGCCTGGTCAGCCCCTATTGGGAAGGAATGATATCTGCTCGGGAGCTATCAATGCGCAGCCAACAGCTCTGTCTCTTGAGTCAGCCACGCGTTCACGCACGAACTGCCGCTATCCACGTGCAAGAGCAAAACCAGCGCAAAATTGGAGCGATGGTGATTTGCACGCTCGCGAGTGCAATCATCGTTCTGTGGATAGCATACTTGCCCGACTTGATCGGCAGTGTCCTGACAAGCCTGAACATCATGCCGACTCATCTGTCAGCCGCCTCGCACAATGTTAATCGCGCCAACAAGGACGACCAACTGGTAAGCGGCGGTCGATTCGACGACCGATGGAACGCTTTAGCGACCATGACGATACGAACGCTCGGCGAGGCCGGTACCGACACCATGACGAAGGATACACAGCGGATTCCTGTCGGGTGCGAACCGGCTTTCAGCTATCTCGTCAAAACGGGGAATTTCAGCGCACGCTGCGTTGCAAGGGCAGATATCTCAACCCGACTGGCACAAGCCGAATAGCCAAAAGCCTTTTCGAAGAAGAGGTCGGTGATGGATATCAAAGAAGCGATCTACACGCGACGCGCGGTGCGCGACTTTACGGCCGAGGATGTCGATGAGGGCGTTATTCGCGAGCTGGTAGACGCTGCCATCCAGGCACCGAGCGCGGTCAATCAACAGCCATTCTCGTTTTGTGTCGTCCGCGACAAGGCCTTGCTTGCCAAAATATCGACGGCCGCAAAGGCCTATATGCTAAGAAACTCCCCCGTCGGGCTCATGTCGCACCATTTTCATGGAATACTGAACGACCCGGATTTCGATATCTTTTATCATGCGCCGGCGCTCGTTGTGATTTCGGCCATCGCCGATATCCCGTGGGCGGTCGAGGACTGCGCGCTTGCTGCAGAGAATCTGATGCTGGCAGCTCGGGCGGCGGGGCTCGGCACGTGTTGGATCGGATTCGCCCAGGCGTGGCTGGGAACGCCCGAAGGCAAGGCGGCTCTCAAGCTCCCGCCTGCATACAGACCCATTGCGCCGATCATCGTCGGGCATCCGAAGTCGCCGTCTCCGGCCGTGCCGAGAAAACAGCCGGAAATTCAGTGGCTCAATCCATAAAACGTCCTGCGAGCCCGCGATGCCGGCAAAGTCGAGCATAAAAGCAATCGATTTGTCGGAAGTCTATCAGCTGCTGGAACCCGGGCCGGTCGTGCTGTTGACGACCGCATGGAAAGGGCGAGCCAATGTCATGGCGATGTCCTGGCACATGATGGTGGAGTTCGAGCCGCCGCTTGTCGCCTGTATCGTCAGCAGCGCCAATTACAGCTTCGCGGCGCTACGCGCTGCGGGTGACTGCGTCATCGCCATTCCGGCGCGGAAACTGGCCGCGCAAGTGGTGAAGGTTGGAAATTCGTCGGGACGGGACATCGACAAGTTCGCCGCGTACGGCCTGACCAAGCGGCCGGCAAGCCGTGTAGCCGCGCCTTTGGTCGCGGATTGCTTCGCCAACCTCGAATGTGAAGTGACCGACATGCGGCTCGTGAGCAAATACAATCTTTTCATTCTGCGAGTGCTCAAGGCCTGGATCGATCCGGCGCAGCGGCATCCGAAGACCATTCACCATCATGGTTATGGCAAGTTTGTCGTCGACGGAGAAACGATCAGGTTGAAGTCGCGGATGCGCTGATAATGGGCGCGGACGTGGCCGTCGGCGTGGTGCAGCCAGGTCATGACCAGGTCGTGACACCGACTTCACACGGATGGCGACCTTGATATCGCCGTTGTCAAAATCGTCAAGACGACGATCTGAGGCGCCTGAAGGGGTAGCCAGATATAGGTCATTGAAATTTCTGGCGCTCCCTAGGGGAATCGAACCCCTGTTTCAGCCTTGAGAGGGCCGCGTCCTAGACCGCTAGACGAAGGGAGCTTCGCTCCGAAATAGACGCGATGGCGGGGCGGCGCAAGCGCGTTTGCGGCCCCGACCCCCGGGACCGGATCACGGCTCGATCGCAAAACGCAGCCGGCCGGTTTGCTTTAGCGTCCGAATATCGAACGTGCGCAATTCACTCTCGCCGTTCATGTCGAACAGGACCGCGACCCGCCCGCCCGAAGCGGCCGTCGAAATCACGCGCGCGCCATGGGGCAGGGTGATCGTTCCGTCGGAGCCGATAGCGCCG
>DATJYT010000065.1:0-14956 GCA_035499475.1 Xanthobacteraceae bacterium
TCGTGGTCGATGCCGATACCGGCCGCGAGCGCATGGGCCTCGATGAAGTCGCGCGGGTCGTCTACTTCCGCCCCGATACGCTGCCGCCAGGCTTTCAGGCCGAGTTTACGGTGACGCGCCATTACGTGCCGCGCGCGTGGCCGTTCGCGTTCACCAACGGTGTGCAGGCGTCCTATCTCGACGTCGATATCAGGACCGGCCAGGTCAGGCTGCTGCGGCATTGGTGCGTCGAGGATTGCGGCACCGTGATCAACCCGCAGCTTGTCGACGAGCAAATCCGCGGCGGCATCGTGCAGGGCATCGGCGCCGTCCTGTTCGAGCACTGCCTTTATGACGAGGCGGGCCAACTCCTCAACGGCACCATGATGGACTACCTCGTGCCGATGGCCGGCGAAGTGCCCGACATCGACATCGGCCACGTGGTGACGCCGACGGCGGATTCCGAACTCGGCGCCAAGGGCGCCGGCGAAGCCGGCACCGCGGGTGCTCCGGCCTGCATCATGAACGCCATCAACGATGCGCTGCGCCCGCTCGGCGCGGCGCCGATCACGCAAATGCCGATCACGCCCGAGCGCGTGCTCGCGGCGCTGCGAGTCTCATCACAATGAGGCCCTAGGCCGCGTCCCGTGAGGGCCGCTTCGCGGTCGCCCCGGGATGGCGCTATACACTGGCCTCATGTCCCCCGAATCGAAGCCCAAAGTCGTCGCCATGATCGTCGCATCGGCGATCATCATGCAGCAGATCGATTCGACCGTGATCACCACGGCGCTGCCGCAGATGGCGATTTCGCTCGACACCGATCCGGTGCGGCTCAGCGTTGCCGTCACCGCCTATCTGCTCAGCCTTGCAGTGTTCGTTCCGGTCAGCGGCTGGGCGGCGGACCGGTTCGGCGGCCGCATCATCTTCCGCGCCGCCATCGCGCTGTTTACGCTCGGCTCGATCCTCTGCGCATTCTCGGGCAACGTCATCGAGCTGACGGCGGCGCGCGTGCTGCAAGGCTTCGGCGGCGCCATGATGGTGCCGGTCGGCCGCCTCGTCCTGTTCCGCAGCGTGGAAAAGACGGCGCTGATCGCCACGATGGCCTACCTGCAGGTGCCGGCGCAGCTCGGCCCGGTGCTCGGGCCGCCGATCGGCGGCTTCATCACCACCTACTTTTCCTGGCGCTGGATTTTTCTCATCAACGTGCCGCTCGGCATTCTCGGCATCGTGCTGGTGACGGTATTTTTCGACAATCCGAAGGAGGACACGCGGCGCCCGCTCGATTGGCTCGGCTTTGTGCTGACCGGCGCCTCGCTGTTCTGCCTGATGTACGGCATCGAGGCGATCGGCCGCGGTCGCGGCGATCTCTCGCAAGTGATCGTGCTATTGCCCCTCGGCATCGCTCTTGGCGCTCTGGCGCTGCGGCACCTGTGGCATGCCAAGCATCCGCTCCTTGATCTCTCGGTGTTCCGCATCACCACGTTTCAGGTGAGCATCACCGGCGGGTCGCTGTTTCGCGCCGGCGCGGGAACGCTGGTCTTCCTGCTGCCGCTGCTGCTGCAGGTCGTGTTCGGACTCTCCGCGGCGACCTCGGGCAGCATCACTTTCGCGACCGCCGCCGGCTCGATGACCATGAAGCTGACGGCGCGGCCGATCCTGCGGCGCTTCGGGTTTCGCAACGTCATCATCGTCAACAGCCTGATCAGCGCCGCCTCGGTCCTGATGTGCGCGTTCTTCACGGTCTCGACGCCGCTGCTGCTGATCTTCGTGCTCCTGCTCACCGCCGGCTACTTCCAGTCGCTCGGCTTCACCGCCACCCAGGCGATGACCTATGCCGATATCGAGCAGCCGCTGATGAGCACGGCGACCAGCATCGCCAGCATGTCGCAGCAATTGAGCCGCGGCTTCGGCATCTCGTTCGTGGCGGTGCTGCTGCATT
This sequence comes from Xanthobacteraceae bacterium, assembly GCA_035499475.1. Taxonomy (GTDB): domain Bacteria; phylum Pseudomonadota; class Alphaproteobacteria; order Rhizobiales; family Xanthobacteraceae; genus BOG-931. The sequence continues at coordinate 1,919 of DATJYT010000065.1, forward strand.
TGTCGCTCGCCTGGCGCGGCGCCAGCACGTTCGGCCGGCCCGATTTCATCGTGGCGTTCGGCGGAGCGGCGGCCCTGGTGCTGCTCAGCGCCATTTTCGGCTGGATATTGGAGCGTGACGCCGCGGCCGAGGTCAGCGGCCATCGGCCGCATTCGGCTGCGGCTCAAGCCGGCGACGAAGACGAGGCTTAACCGAACTGCGCGGCGCGTTTCGGGAACAGCGCGAGCGCGTTCTTTCGTGCGATCATCGCGATCGTCTCCGGCGCCAGAAAGCCGGGCGCCGTGAAGTCGGCGACCTCCTCGGTCACCACACCGTCGTTGCAGAACGGCCAGTCGCTGCCGAATACGATGCGCTCACGCGCCGCGATGCGCGATAACGCGCCCATGGGCTCGATGCCGGAGGCGAGCGCGTTGTCGTACCAGAACGTCTTCAAGCCGGCGAAAATCTCCTCGCGCGAGCGCTGCTTGAGCCGCTTGTCGATCATCGGCGCGACGGAGAGGCGCCAGGCGAGGTAGGGCAGGGTGCCGCCGGCATGCGACAGGATGAAGCGAATGCCGGCGAAGCGATCCAGCGCGCCGGTGAACAGGAGATTGACCGCCGCGCGCGTGGTGTCGAACACATATTCGATCATGAAGCCCGGCCACGGCAGCGTCAGCGACCGGCTCGATGGATGCAGGCTGGGGTGGACATGGACGACCGCTTTGGCGGAGTGGAGATAGGCGAGCAGCGGATCGAACGCGGCATCGCCGAGGAATGTCTCGCCGTAGCTGGCGAACAGGCAAATGCCTTCGAAACGCAGGGTCTCTAGGCAATAGCGCGCTTCCGCGATCGCCGCGTCGATATCGTGCATCGGCAGCAGGCCGAAGCAGCCAAAGCGCTCGGGATGCCGCCCAATCAGCTCTGCGGCGTAGTCGTTGCAGCGCCGCGCGAAGGCGGCAGCCTTGTCGTTGGGAAGAAACGCGACGCCGGGTTGCGCCAGCGACAGCAGCGCGAGCGCGATGCCGTGCCTGTCCATGAGATCGAGTGCGAGCGCGGGGGTCCAGTCGGGGAAGCGTCCGATCGCGGGCCCGGTGCCGGCCTCATAGACCGCATCGCGATAGAATTGCGGGATGAGGTGAAAGTGCACGTCGATTTTTCCATCCGCCGGCGCGCCCGCCATGCTGCTTGCTCCGCTGTCAAATTGCTTGCGCCGCAATAGCGCACGCGATCGCCGCGCCTGTCCAGCCGGCCATGCGGAGCCCGCCCTTGTCGCCGGTCGGCCGCCTTCTAGAATGCCGCCGAGGAGGCGCCGATATGGCCCATTGGAAAGACCAGCACGTCATCATTGTCGGCGGCGGCATCGGCGGGCTTGCGGCGGCGCTTGCCCTGGCGCGCAAGGGAATCCCATCGCAGATCGTCGAGCAGGCGCCGGAGTTCAAGGAGATCGGCGCCGGCATCCAGCTCGGCCCCAACGTATTCTGGATGTTCGAAGCGTTGGGTCTCATCGAGCCGGTCAGTGCGCTCGCGGTGTTTCCCAACAATCTCATCATGATGGATTCGATTACCGGGCAGGAGGTCACGCGCATCCCGCTCGGCGACGCCTTCCGCAGGAAATTCCACCATCCCTATGCGCTGATCCATCGCGCCGATTTGCACAAGGCGCTGCTCGAAGCCTGCCGGACGTCCGGCCTGATCCGGCTGGATGCCTCGCAGAAGATCGTCAAAGTCGATGAAACGAAGGACGGCGTCACCGCATGCGCCGAAAGCGGCAAGGAGTACCGGGGCGCGGCGCTGATCGGCGCTGACGGCTTGTGGTCAACCATCCGCCAGATCGTCGTCGGCGACGGCAAGCCGAACGTCGCCGGTCATATCACCTACCGGGCGGTGCTGCCGACGTCGGAAATGCCGGAGGAATTCCGCTGGCGCGACATGGTGCTTTGGGCCGGCGAGAAGGTGCATCTCGTGCACTATCCGCTGCGCACCGGCGAATTGTTCAACCTCGTCGCCGTGTTCCACTCCAACCGCTACGAGGAAGGCTGGGACAGTTTCGGCGATCCGGCCGAACTGCACGAACGCTTCGCCAAGACCTGCGAGCCGGTGCGCACGCTCCTCAACAAGATCGAGAGCTGGCGCATGTGGGTCCTGTGCGACCGCCCGCCCATCAAGGAATGGAGCCGCGGCCGCATCACGCTCCTCGGCGACGCCGCGCATCCCATGCTGCAATACCTCGCGCAGGGCGCCAACATGTCGATCGAAGACGCGGTCTGCCTCGCCAACAAGACCGCGGATATGCAGGGCGACTATGCCGCGGCCTTCAAGGCCTACCAGCAGGCGCGTTACCTGCGCACCGGCCGCGTGCAGATCACGGCGCGCGTCTACGGCGAATTTTTCCACGCCTCCGGCGTCGCCAGGGAATTGCGCAACATCATGCTCGGCGCGCGCACGCCGGACGATGCCATGGCCGGAATGGAATGGCTCTATGGCGAGCAGCCCGAACTGACACGCTCGACAGCGGTCGCTGCGGCGGAATGAAAATTGCATCGCAGGTCTTCATGAGCATCAAGAAACTGTACCTTTATTCCGCAATCGTTGCCGGCGGTTCCGCCCTCATGGCGGTTGCGGCGCCGCCGGCGCGTGCTGACGACTTCTACGCCGGCAAAACCATCCAGATGCTGATCGGCTTTTCCGCCGGCGGCGGCTACGACATTTATGGCCGCACGCTCGCGCGCTACCTTGGCCGTCACATTCCCGGTAATCCGCAGATCGTGCCGCAGAACATGCCGGGCGCGGGCTCGCTGAAAGTCGCCAACTATCTCTACAACGTCGCGCCGAAGGACGGCACGGCGCTCGCTCACTTCGCCCCGGGCATCGTCGCGGAGCCGTTGCTCGGCCATGCCGAAGGCACGCAGTTTGACGCGACGAAATTCGGCTGGCTCGGCAGCGTGTCGCAGGAGGTCAGCGTTTGCGCCTTCATGGCATCGTCCGGGATCGCGTCTTTGGACGATATGAGGAAAAAGACGATGGTGATCGGCGCCTCCGGCGGCGGTGCCGAGAGCGACGTGTTCGCCACCGTCATGCGCAACATGTTTCACATGCCGATTCGTATCGTTACCGGCTATCCGGGTGGCACCGAGATCACGCTGGCGATGCAGCGCCACGAGGTCGACGGCCGCTGCGGCTGGTCGTGGACCAGCCTTTTGAGCCGCAACAAGGCGATGCTGACGTCGAAGGAAATCAACGTCACGCTACAGGTCGCGTTGGCCAAAGATCCAGATCCCAATCTCGCCCATGTACCGTTGATCATGGACATGACGACCGATCCGGCCGAGCACGCCGCGCTGAAACTTATCGTCTCGCGCCAGAGCATCGCCCGGCCGTTTGCTGCGCCGCCCGATGTGCCGGCGGACCGTCTCGCCATGCTGCGCGCAGCATTCGACGCAACGATGAAAGACCCGGATTTTCTCGCCGAAGCCCACGCCGCCGATCTCGATGTGCGCCCGGTGGCGGGCGCGGCGGTCGAGACGCTGATCAAGGACATCTACGCATCGTCGCCGCAAGCGATCAAGCTCGCGACCGAAGCGATGCAGGCGAAGCCGTGATCGTCAGGCGCGCCGCAGCAGCTTCTTCAGCCGCTGCGGCGTAACGGGAATTTGCGTCACCGCGCCTGGTATTCCGATGGCGTCGTCGATGGCGCTTGCGATCACCGCGCCGACGGCGTTGATGCCGCCTTCGCCGCCGCCTTTGAGGCCGAGCGGATTGTTCGGGCTCGGCGCATCCTCGGTGATGAGCACGTCGACCGGCGGTGTTTCGCTCACCGTCGGCATCAGATAATCGGCGAAGGTCGCGGCGAGCGGTGCGCCGTTCTCGTCGTAGGTGAATTCTTCGAGCAGCGCACCGCCGACGCCCTGGATGCTGCCGCCGACGAGCTGGGCGTCGAGCAGCATGGGATTGACGGCGCGGCCGACATCGTAGGCGATCATCAGCCGCTCGACCGTGACCTTGCCGGTCGCCTCATCGACCTTCACCACCGCGAACTGTCCGCCGTAGGGAAACACCGTGTGCTCGCTGTGGAAGAAGGCTTCGGCCGATAGTCCGGGCAGTTGGCCGTCAAGCAGTTCGGAGGCCGGTGCAAGACGGCGTGCGATCTCGCCGAGCGATATGGACGGGCCCGAGCCGCGGCTCTTGACATCGCGGCGCACCACGACGCCGTCGATAATGTCGAGGGCGTCAGGCGGCGCTTGCAGCAAGCGCGCGGCCGTCGCGATCGCCTTGTCGCGAACCTTGAGCGCGGTGGCGTTGACCGCGCCGCCGGTCATGACGGTCGCGCGCGCGGCGTGGGCGCCGATGCCGTAAGGGATGCGGTCGGTCTGGCCGTGCACGACGCGCACGCGCTGATAATCGACGCCGAGCGCTTCGGCGCAGATTTGCGCCATCACCGTCTCGAAGCCCTGGCCGACGGAGGCGCCGCCGGTCACCACCTCGACGGCGCCGCTGGTATCGACGGCAATGCGCGCGCCGTCGGTCGGGCCGCGCCCGCCCTCTTCGAGGAACAGCGCGACGCCGGTGCCGACTCGTTCACCCGCCGCGCGGCGGCGGCGCACGTCGTCCTCGATCTTGTCCCAGCCGAAATGCGCCAGCGCTTTCTCGAGCAGTGCCGGGTAATCGCCGGAATCGAGCGGCAGCTCCTCGATATGCTCCTCGGCGAATTCGATCGTATAGGGCATGTCGGCGCCGGCAATGAGATTGCGCCGGCGCAATTCGATACGGTCGATGCCGAGCTTCGCCGCGATCGCGTCCATGACGCGCTCGCGCACGAACGTGCCTTCGAACCGGCCCGGCGCGCGATAGGTCGCGGCCGGCGTCTTGTTGGTGAGCCGGAAATGGCCGACCGCGCGCAGCGCGCCGACGCGGTAAGGGCCAGTGAGCATGCTCATGGTGCGGCCCATCACCCGCGAGCCGTGGGTGCGCACATAGGCGCCCTGGTCGTGGTAGATCACGTCGTCGAGGCCGAGCAGGTGGCCCTGCGCATCGACCGCGGCGCGCACGCAGTGGCGCTGCTGGCGCGAGTGGTTGGCGCATATGAGATGCTCGCGGCGATCCTCGATCCATTTCACCGGGCGGCCGAGGCGAAGCGCCGCGACCAGGACCAGAACGTCTTCCGGGTAAAGCTCGCCGCGGATGCCGAAGCCGCCGCCGGTGTGGCCTTCATGCAGGTGCAGCGCGGTGCTGTCGCGCCCGAGCATGCGCATCAGCGTGTCTTTGTTCCGGTGCGGCACCTTGGCGGCGCCATGGAGCTCGAGAACGTCGTGGGCGGCGTCATAGCGGCCGATGGCGCCGCGGGTCTCCATCGGCACGCCGGAATGCCGGCCGATACGCAGATCGAGTTCGACGACGGCATGGGCGCCGGCGAAGGCCGCGTCGATGTCACCGAAGCTGTAGCGGACTACGGTCGGCTCGGTCTCATGCGCCTCATCGAAGGCGCCGAGCGGGTCGTCGGCATTGAGCACGACCGGCAGTTCCTCGACTTCGACGGCGACCAGATCGGCCGCGTCTTCGGCGATGTAGGGGTCTTCGGCGAACACCGCAGCGATCGGATCGCCCACATAGCGCACGCGGCCGCGCGCCAGCACCGGCTGCCGGTAGGGCTTGAGGACGTCGGACGTCGGATCGCGGAAATCGATCGGCGGAACGTCGCCGACATCGTCCGCGGTCCATACCGCGACCACGCCCGGCAGCGCGCGCGCCGCCGACGTATCGACCGAGACGATGCGCGCATGGGCATGGTTCGATCGCACCATACGCATGTGAAGCTGATGCGCGAAATTGACGTCGTCCGCGAACAGTCCGCGCCCGGTGACAAGCGGCGGATCCTCGATGCGCGGCACCGCGTGGCCGAGCACGCGGCGCTCATCGCTTCGCGGCGGGGGAGGGTAGTGCTTATTCATCTGCCCCCGCGAAGCGAAGCGCAGCGAGGGAGGGGGACCGCGCGTAAGCGCGGTGGAGGGGGCTCCCCGGCAAAGAGCACCCCTCTAATCAAGCAGACCTCCCAAGTGCGAAAATCACCCAAATCCAGCGCGAGCGGTACTGGCCGTGCCCCCTCCACCGCCCCCGCTTTCGCGGTGGAGGATGAAGAGTCAGTCCCTCGCGCGGTGGAAATCGGGCGTCGGCGGCGGGCCCCAGACGTTGGTCTTGCCGGCCTGCCAGGTCTTCGGCCGTTGCGGGGTGTCCTGATGCCACGGCCGCGGCTCGAAGTAGCCGAGCTCCTCGTCCACCATCTTGTCGAGTTCGCAGAAGAACTCGATCACCTGGTCGTCGGGATTGCGGTGATAGGTGGCGATGTTGTGGCCGGGGCCGTGACGCAGCGGTCCCCAGATGATCGGGATCTTCTGCTGACCGAACAGGTCGCAGGAATTTTGCAGATGGATGAAGTCCTTCAGCTCGAAGGCCATGTGGTGCATCTTGATGTTCTCGCCGCGAATGAAATTCACCGTGTGATGGTCGGTGTTGCAGCGCATGAAGACAAAGAAGTCGTCGATCCAGTCGGAGACGCGGAAGCCCAGCACCTTCTCGTAGAACTCCGCCGTCTTCTGCGGATCGTTCACCACCCAGGCGATGTGGCCGAGCTTGAGCGGCCCGACGCCGATGGGCTGGAGATGCTTGCCGAGGTAGCTCCATTCCTTGAACAGCGCGATGGTGGTGCCTTTGTTGTCCTTGAAGGTCAGCACCGGTCCGATGCCGGGAACCGAATCGTTGCGCAGCTCGCTCTTGATGCCGTCCTTCTCAAGTTCGCGCGCCAGCGCGCTGAAATCGCTGTCTGGCGCGACCTCGAACGAGAGCGTCGTGCAGCGCTCAGTGTCGCCTTTGATCAGGGCGATGGCGAGCAGGCCGACCTTGGTGGTGAGGAAAGCGCGGTCCTTCTCGCGCTCGGCAAGCACCAGGCCCATCACCTGGGTGTAATAATCGATCATCTTTTGCAGATCGGGTGTCTCGAAGGTGGCGTGTCCAATGCGTCTCGGCTTGATCATGGCGTCTCTCCAACCTGCGGCGCGTTTGCCTTGTTCGGGAGGGAATCAATCACCACGCCCGCGCCAACTCAAGAGCACGTCACGGCGAGCCATGCCATTCATGCGGTGGCGGGCTTGCCAACGCACCGGGATCGCGGTTTGGTCGCCGGCGACGTTTCACAAGGGAGTAAACGCAAATGGCTGGGGCTAAATCGGCCGGCTACAAGCTCGCGACCTGCCAGACCAGTGACGGCCCGCGCGCCTGTCTGGTGATCGGTGACGAAGTCTTCGATGCCGCAAAACTCACCGGCAAGGCAGCCTACGCAACGGTGATGGGCATCCTCGGGGATTGGAAATCGGCCGAAGGCGCGCTGAAGAAGGCCGCCGCCGGCGCGGCGAAGGGTCGGGCCAAGCGGCAGCCGCTGGCCAAGACCAAGCTGCTCGCTCCGGTTCGTTTTCCGCCGACCATCTACTGCGCCGGCGCCAACTACATGGACCATGCCGCCGAAATGGCGGCGCGCGAGAACCGCCCGCCGCCGCCCGATCCGCACACCCAGGGTCTCAAGGCGTGGCACTTCCTCAAAGCGCCTCACGCCATCGCCGACCCGGGGGCGACGATCAAGATTTCCGGCTATGCCAAGAACATCGACTGGGAAGTCGAGCTTGCCGCTGTGATCGGCCGCGTGGCCAAGGATGTGCCGAAGGAAAAGGCGCTCAACTATGTGGCCGGCTATACGATTGCCAACGATCTTTCCGCCCGCGATCGCGGCCGCCGGGACAACGTCCCCGAAACGTCGCCCTTCAAGCACGATTGGACCAAGCACAAGACGTTCGAGGGGTCCTGTCCGCTTGGGCCATGGATCGTTCCGGCCAGCGACATCGGCGATCCGCAGAAGCTCGGCCTCAAGTTGTGGGTTAACGGCGTCCTCAAGCAGGATTCCAACTCGAGCGACATGATCTTCAACCTCGCCGAGCAGATCGAGCAGCTTTCGGCCGGCATGACGCTGCATCCCGGCGATCTGATCCTGACCGGGACGCCGGCCGGCGTCGGCGCCGGCCGCGGCGAATTCCTTAAGGCCGGGGATACGGTCAAGCTTTGGATCGAAAAGATCGGCGAATTGACCAACCGGATGGCCTAGAACGCTCGGCGGCCCGGCGCGGGCATGGCTTGGTGCCAAGTCATGCCCACTACGCCGGGCTGCGCCGTGCCAGGACATATTTTCCTTGTCGAATTTTGGAATGGGACTAAGTATTTCGGTGGCCCACCGCGGTCGCGGGCGACCGCGACTTGTGCTAGAAGCATCGCTTGTTGGGCAGCGCCGAGACCGGGCGCCTTTTAATCCGAGGCCCGCGGGTCCGGCCGAGACGGTAAATCACCCAGAGGGGTGAGACCTAGGGTGAAACGCGAAGGTGTAACGCAGATGGCGGAAAAGTTCGTCGCAAAGGTTGCGGAATTCAAAGACGGGGACCGGAGAATCGTCTTCGTCGGTGACAACGAAATCGGTGTATTCCGGCACGAGGGCGAGTTTTACGCCTACAGCAATTTTTGCCTGCACCAGGGCGGACCGGCCTGCGAAGGCCTGACCATTGCCAAAGTTGAAGAGCGGCTGCGGCCTGACAAGACCTCGCTGGGCCTGTTCTTCTCCGAAGACGAGATGCATTTCGTCTGTCCGTGGCACGGCATGGAATACGACATGAAGACCGGCGAGTGCGTCAGCGACCGCAAGATGAAGCTGAAGAAATATAAGATCGTGCAGAAGGGGGATGACGTCTATGTCGTCGCCTAAGCGCGCGGCCAAGACGATGTCGAAGGCTGCCGCCAAAACTGCGATTGCCAAGACTGCGATTGCTAGGACCGCCGCGAAGACCGCGCGCCGCGCCGCTCCGGCGCGTTCGACGGGAAAGCCGAGTGTCGAGATCATTGACGGCGCGTCCGCCGACGCCAAGCGGCTCGCTGCTGCTCTTGAGCGCGGCCTCTCCGACGGCAAGCTCGATATCGTGACCACCGAAGCGCTGCAGAAGCTGATGGCCGCGGCATGCCGCGTCTACACCGCGCGCACCGAGGCCGGTGAAAAGCTGTCGCCGGTTACGCGAAATTCCGTTTCCGCTACCGATGTCATGGTCACGGCAAGCGGATTGTTACGAGCCGCCGATCTCGCCGTTTTCGAGCTCGGCATGTGGCAAAGCTGGACGGGACGCTGATAACCGTCGCGTACAAATAGGAAGGTCAGGAGAAACGCTATGGATCTCATCGCTGATCGCGGTCGCCGCGTGACGATCGAGGAACTCAACACCACCCGGCTGCTTTCGCATGCCAGGAAGCAGGCGCACGCGCGCAACTTCGACGATATCATCATCGTCGACGTCGACGCTCACCATTACGAGAACGAGAACTACGACGAGTTCCTTCCGTACATGGAGAACGACGTCCTGCGGCAGCTCACCCTGTCGGGCCGCAAGCGCGGCCGCAGCAGCATCTCCCCGACCCAGATCGGCTATCAGGACATGGGCGGCCGCGTGACGCGCTATCCGATGCGCAGCTCCGAAAAGACCGATGCGGGCGGCGCGCTGCGCGATGTGCAGCTTGGCCACCGCTGGATGGACGCCATGAGCGTCGACTATTCCTGCCTGTTCCCGACCGGCATGCTCAATATCGGGCTCCATCCGCAGAAGGAAATGGAGGTCGAGCTGTGCTGGGCCTACAACCGCTGGCTCACCGAAAAGGTCATGCCGGAAGCCGGCGGCCGTTTCTTCTCGATGCTGTGCCTGCCGTTCAACAGCCCCGAGGCGGCGCTGCGCCACGTCGAGGTGTTCGGCGACCGGCCGCATGTGGGCGGCTTCATGGTCACCACCGTGCGCTCCGACATGGCGGTCTATGACAACGCCTATATGAAGCTTTACCGGGCCATGGAAGAGCGCGGCCTGGTGCTGTCGTTCCACTCCGGCCCGAACTGGGGCGAGCCGATCTACAAGAGCTGCAACCGCTTCATGGCGGCGCACGCGCTCGGTTTCTCCTGGTACAACGTGCTGCACTGCACGAACTGGGTGGTCAATGGCATGGGCGAGCGCTTCCCCAAGCTGCCGGTGGTCTGGATCGAAGCCGGCCTCGCCTGGGTGCCGTTCCTGATGCAGCGTCTCGACCACGAATACATGCTGCGGCCCTCGGAGGCTCCGCTGCTCAAGAAGAAGCCGTCCGATTACATGCGCGACATGTTCTACTCGTCGCAGCCGATGGAGATTCAGGACTACGGCGCGATGGAGACGACGTTCCGCATGATGAACGCGGAGACCCAGTTGCTCTATTCCTCCGACTATCCGCACTGGGACTTCGATCTGCCCTCGACGATCTGGGATCTGCCGTTCCTGTCCGATAAGGCGAAGCACAACATCCTCGGCGGCACCGCGGCGCGCCTCTTCAAGTTGCCGCCGCGCAACGAGAAGCAGAAGGAGAACCTCAAGAAGTTCGGCAATTACACCGCCATTGCGGCCTGATCGGAAAAGCATCCGCGGCCGCAATGCCGCAGGGCTTTGGTCTTGTCGATCTTTTGAGATTTTGGAATCGTGATGCCCGGCCCAATGCCGGGCATCATTATTTTCCGCCCCCGGTCTTCTGCGGACAAGCTATGAATCAGAAGCCCACTCCCCCGCGCTTCGCGCGGTCCCTTTCCCCCGCTTCGCGGGTGCGGATCATGTGCGCTCTCGTCGCTTTTTGCTGCCTCGCGTCGGCGCCGGCCTCGGCCCAGGACGCGGTGGCCGATTTCTTCGCCGGCAAGCAGATCAGCATCATCGTCGGCTCATCGGCCGGCGGCGGCTACGACACTTATGCGCGCCTGATCTCGCGCTATTTGGGCAATCACATTCCGGGCAATCCCACCGTCGTGGTGCAGAACATGCCGGGCGCCGGCAGCGCCAAGTCGGTCGGCTATATCTATTCGGTCGCGCCCAAGGACGGCACCGCCATGGCGGCGTTCTATCCGCCGGTGATCCTCGCGCCGATGCTGGAAGATGCGGGCGCGCAGTTCGATCCGATCAAGCTCAACTATCTCGGCAGCGCCAACAGCGATACGTATCTCTGCTTCCTGCGCAGCGACGCTCCGGCCAAGAGTTTTGCCGATACGCTGACCCATGAAGTGATCCTCGGCGCCAGCGCCGCCGGCGGCACCACGCGCGACCTGCCGGCGATGCTGAACAATCTGGTCGGCACCAAGTTCCGTATCGTCACCGGCTATGCCGGCAGCAAGGAGATCACGCTCGCGGTCGAGCGCGGCGAGGTCCACGGCGCCTGCGGCATCGGCTGGACCGGCCTGCCGACGATGCATCCGGACTGGTTCGCCAAGAAGCTCATGACGGTCATCGTGCAACTCAGCATGACCGGCCATCCCGATCTCAACAAGATGGGCGTGCCGCTCGCGGCCCAATTCGCCAAAAACGATGACGACCGCAAGGTCATGGAGCTCGTCTTCAGCCAGGGCACCTACGGCCGGCCTTTCGTGATGCCGCCCGGCGTGCCGGCAGAGCGCGTCAAGGCATTGCGCACGGCATTCGTCGACACGCTGAAAGATCCGGCGCTGCTCGCCGAGGCGCAGAAACTGCAGCTCGACGTCGATGCCATGTCGGGCGAGGATTTGCAGGCGCTGGTGCAGAAGCTCTACGCACTGCCGCCCTCGATCGTCGCCCATGCCAAGCAGGCCTTGGCCTACACGCCGCCGCAGTAGCCGGGCCGCATGGACATTTGACCCCGCCGCCCGATCGCATAACCTGCTGGCGCAAATCAATCGGAGAAAATCATGAAGCTCGGCTTCTTCATCATGCCGGTCCATCCGCCGCAACGAAATTATGCCGAGACGCTGCGCGAGGATCGCGAGGCTTTCGTTCTTGCCGACAAGCTCGGCTACTCCGAGGGCTATTGCGGCGAGCACCTGACCGATGTCGCCGAGAATATTCCGTCGAGCCTGATGTTCTGCGCCTCGCTGGCGGGCTTCACGTCGCAGATCAAGCTCGGCACCGGCGTCGTCAACCTGCCGTTCAATCATCCGCTGCTGGTCGCCACCCAGGTGGCGCTGGTCGACAATCTGCTGCAGGGCCGCTTTCTGCTCGGCATCGGCGCCGGCGTGCTGCGGACCGATGCCGAGGCGCTGGAGCTTCTGGATGCCGACCGCGGCGCCATGTTCGCCGAGGCGATCGATCAGGTGCTGGCGCTGTGGGCCGGCCAGGCGCCGTTCAATCTCACCGGCAAGTATTGGAATATCTCGACCGCCAAGACGCTGTGGCCGGAGATCGGACTGGGCAACATCGTCAAGCCGTTTCAGAAGCCGCACCCGCCGATTCTCGGCACCGCGACCGATCCGGACTCGAAGGGATTGATTGCGCTCGGCCGCCGCGGATGGTGGCCGATCTCGTCGCACTTTTTGCACCGCAACCACCTGCTCAGCCAGTGGGGCAATTACGCCAAGGGCTGCGCCGAAGGCGGCCACAAAGCCGATCGCGCCAATTGGCGCGTCGCGCGCTCGATTTTCGTCGCCGATGACGACCGGACCGCGCTGGCCTACGGCGGCGATGACGCGAAGAGTCCGTACCGTTTCTACATGAACCAGCTCACGGCGAAGCTCCGCAAGGGCAACCGTCTCGGCGGCTTCAAGGAGCGGCTCGACATGCCCGACGACGCGCTGACGCTCGACTACATCTTCGACAACGTCGTCATTCGCGGCAGCGTCAACCGCGTCGTGGACGGAATCTTGGAGTTGCATGAAAAGATCGGCGACTTCGGCACGCTGCTCTATTGCGGCAAGGACTGGGTCGATGCCGCGCTGTCGCGCAAATCCATGGAGCTGATGGCGGAAAAAGTAATGCCGGCCGTCAACGCCGCCATCGGCAAGCGCGCTGCCGCGGAATAGTCGCTGCTTTCAAAGGTCGCCAACCCCATGCCCATCAAGACACAGGATATCGCGCAGAACGGCCTCCACGGCTATCTGGCGCAGCCGGAAATACAAGGCAAAGGCGGCGTGCTGATCGTGCCGACGATCTTTGCCATCAATCAATTCGTGCGCGGCTATGC
>DATJYT010000066.1:0-3230 GCA_035499475.1 Xanthobacteraceae bacterium
TCGCGCATCGACCGGGTGCTGGGCGAGCTCGAGCGCTGCCGGGTGCCGACCATCGCCGCGATCAACGGCGCCTGCACCGGCGGCGGCGCCGGCATCGCCGCCTGCTGCGACCTGCGCATCGGCACCAAGGCCGCTCGGATAGGCTTCCCGATCGCGCGCACGCTCGGCAATTGCCTGTCGATGTCGAATATCAGCCGGCTTACCGCGCTGGTCGGCCCGGCGCGGGTCAAGGACCTGATCTTCAGCGCGCGCCTCGTCGGCGCCGAGGAGGCAGCGAATATCGGCCTGCTCAACGAAGTGGTCGAGGACATTGCGGCGCTGCAAAAGCGCGCCGACGAATTGGCCGCGCAGATCGCCGGCAATGCACCGCTCACGCTGAACGCCACCAAGCAAGCGCTCAATCGGCTGATGCGCCGGCTCACGCGCGAGGAAGGCGAGGACCTCATCCTCATGTGCTACATGAGCCGCGATTTTCGCGAGGGCCTGGACGCGTTTCTCAACAAGCGTCCACCGCAATGGACGGGCGAGTAGCGCGCGTGAGGATTTGATAGTCGCTCACGCGCGTCGTTGCGGGAAGGCACTCTGCCTGTTTACGCCGCGGCGCTGACTTTGCCGCTCGTCGGCACCGAGGCGATCGTCTTCAGGATCTGTGAAGCGATCTGGTACGGGTCGCCTTGCGAATTCGGCCGGCGATCTTCCAGATAGCCCTTGTAGCCGTTGTTGACGAACGAGTGCGGCACGCGGATCGAGGCGCCGCGGTCGGCAACGCCGTAGGTGAACTGGTTGATCGCCGCGGTCTCGTGCTTGCCGGTTAGCCGCATGTGGTTGTCCGGGCCGTAAACCGCGATGTGATCCTCGCGCGCCATCTCGAAGGCTTTCATCAGCGCTTCGAAATATTCCTTGCCGCCGGTTTCGCGCATATACGCCGTCGAGAAGTTGCAGTGCATGCCCGAGCCGTTCCAGTCGGTATCGCCGAGCGGCTTGCAGTGGAATTCGATGTCGACGCCGTATTTCTCGGTGAGCCGCAGCATCAGGTAGCGGGCCATCCACATCTGGTCGGCGGCGGTCTTCGAGCCTTTGCCGAAGATCTGGAATTCCCACTGGCCTTTCGCCACTTCGGCGTTGATGCCTTCGTGGTTGATGCCGGCGGCGAGACAAAGATCGAGATGCTCCTCGACCATCTTGCGCGCGATGTCGCCGACGTTCTTGTAGCCGACGCCGGTGTAGTAGGGGCCCTGCGGCGCCGGATAGCCGCTTGCCGGGAAGCCGAGCGGGCGGCTGTCCTTGAAGAAGAAATATTCCTGCTCGAAGCCGAACCAGGCGCCCGGATCGTCAAGGATGGTGGCGCGCTTGTTCGACGCGTGCGGCGTCTTGCCGTCGGGCATCATCACTTCGCACATGACCAGCGCGCCGTTGACGCGCGCGGCATCGGGATAGACCGCGACCGGCTTGAGCACGCAATCGGAGCTGTGTCCCTCCGCCTGCATGGTCGAGGAGCCGTCAAAGCCCCACAGCGGAAGCTGCTCCAGGGTGGGAAACGAATCGAAGTCCTTAAGCTGCGTCTTGCCGCGCAGGTTCGGCACCGGCGTGTAACCGTCGAGCCAGATGTACTCGAGCTTATATTTTGTCATCACCTTCTCTCTTGGCTGATAGGCGGGAGTTAAGGGTTGGTGCGGATGGGCTGAGCCGCCGACAGCGGCAAGATCGAACGCATCCGCGCTGCCTCCGGGCCGTTTTCAAGCATTTTGTGTGCCACCCAGGCCGCGCGTGCACTGCACCAACCGCTCGCAACAAAGTCGCGGCGTTCGGCGTTCTTTCCGATTGCAATGGCAATGAGCAGAAATCGAGATGCACATATTGTAGTCATGCGCTGATTTTCTGTGAGGCATTCCGAGCAAACAAAGAGCAAAGCACTATATTAGGAAAGACAGAAGAGATTCGGTTGGGATCGCGCGTTCAGGATGCGCGCCCGGCGAAGGAGCCGAACAATGACGAACGATTTTTCCGGATCGGCGAAGATCTATACTTTCCCGCCGCGGGGCCGTTTCGCGGCGAATGGCCAGCGCGACGCCAACACGAAAGCGATCGCGCAAATCCAATTGCCGCCGGGCGCCAAGCTCGCGGTCGGTGGTGCGTGGTATCACGACGCCGCCATCGCCGAGGCGAATGCGATCGAGCCGGACCGCAACAACTGACGCCGCGATCAGATAAGCATCGCGGCTTTCCACACGTCATCGCGAGGAGCGAGCCAACGAAGCAATCCAGGCCGCCAACCCGACAAACGGCTGTGCGACTGGATTGCTTCGCTTCGCGCGGGATGACGATACGGCGCGCGATGCGTCCTCGCGCCGATTAACGCGTCCGTTGATACGCACTGAGTGCCGCGCCGAAGGCCTCGAACAATTTGCGATTGACCGGATTGCGGTCGGCCTCGTGCTCGGCATGCCATTGCACGCCGAGCGCAAATCCCGAGGTGTCGGCGATGCGGATCGCTTCGATCGTATCGTCCTCGGCTACGCCTTCGACGATGATGCGCTTGCCGAGGTCGAGGATGCCCTGGCCGTGCAGGGAATTGACCCGGATGGTCTCGGCGCCGAGCAGCTTTGCGAACACGCCGCCCGGCGTGAGGCGGACGTCGTGGCGGTCGGCGAAAATGACCTCGAGGTCGGGATGGATTTCGCCGTTCGGCAGCCGGGGCATGCGATGGTTCATGCGCCCGGGCAATTCGCGGATTTCGGGATGCAGCGAGCCGCCGAACGCGACGTTC
Organism: Xanthobacteraceae bacterium; assembly: GCA_035499475.1. GTDB lineage: Bacteria > Pseudomonadota > Alphaproteobacteria > Rhizobiales > Xanthobacteraceae > BOG-931. Next base: position 2,768 of record DATJYT010000066.1, read on the forward strand.
ATCTCCTGCAGGCCGCGGCAGATGCCGAACAGCGGCACGCCGCGCTCGACGCAGGCCTCGACCAGCTTCAAGGCGAGCGCGTCGCGATTGCGGTCGTAGGGCTCGTGCGCCGGGTGCTCCTGGCGGCCGAAATAGCTCGGATGGACGTTGGCGCGCGCGCCGGTGAGGAGGATGCCGTCGACCGTGTCGAGCAGCGCGCCGATATCGGTGATCTCCGGCGTGCCGGCAAAGATCAGCGGCAGGGCGCCCGCGGTCTCGGCGACCGCGCGCAGCGGCCGCTCGCCGACGCGCTGCGCGGTGAATTTGCCTTCGACGACATGCGCGCTGCCGATGACGCCGACGACGGGACGTTTGGTCATGCGACCTTGCCAGAAGAAGAAAAGTTATTCCGCCGCCACACGATTTCGTAATGCTCGCATTCGGTTTCGGGAGCTTTAACGCCCAATTTTATTCTATGCATCCG
>DATJYT010000067.1:0-10571 GCA_035499475.1 Xanthobacteraceae bacterium
GCAGCATCGACAATTCAGCGGTCTCGAGATTGCCGAGCAGCGTGCTTTCGGTGAGCTCGAGTTCGAGCCGGTTGGCGTCGAATTTGGTCTCGGCGAGGATGCGTTCGACCACGTCAACGAAGTCCGAACGGCGGAATTGCAGCGGCGAGACGTTGACCGAGATGGTGATGCCGGGCCAGGCCTTGCCGTCGGTGCAGGCCTTGCGCAGCATGCATTCGCCGAGCTCGACGATGAGGCCGGAATGCTCGGCGATCGGAATGAATTGCGACGGCGGAATCTCGCCGATCGACGGATGCGTCCAGCGCGCCAGCGCCTCGACGCCGACGAGCTTGTCGCCCGACGAATTGACGATCGGCTGATAGGAGGCTTGGAGGCCGCCGTTCTGGATGGCGTAGAGCAGGTCGCCTTCGAGCAGCTTGCGGTTTGAGAGGTCGGCGTCCATCGCCGCGTCGTAGATGCAGGCGCGGTTGCGGCCCTCGTTCTTGGCGCGATAGAGCGCCATGTCGGCGTAGCGCAGGATGTCGGCGGAATCGCGGGTGCGGCGGTCGATCACCGCAATGCCGATCGAGGCGCCGATGATGATGTTGTGGCCGTTGATGGAGTAGGGCGCACATACCGCGGCGATGATGCGGCCGGCGATCGCCTGCAGCGAGTAGGAATCGGATTCGCAGGTGGTGATGATGGCAAACTCGTCGCCGCCGAGCCGGGCGACCAGATCGTCACCGCGCATGATGCGGCTCAGCCGCTGCGTGACGTTGAGAATGAGCGCATCGCCGATCGGATGACCGAGCGTGTCGTTGACGTCCTTGAAATGATCGAGGTCGATGTAGAACACCGCGGCCGACGGGCCGCCTTTGTGGACTTCATTGATGACCGTTTCGAGCCGCTCGCCGAAGAAGATGCGGTTCGGCAGATTGCAGACCGGATCATGCATGGCGAGGTGCCGCAGCCGCGTCTCGCCGGCGCGGATCGCGGCCGCGGTGCGGCGCATGTAGACGATGATCAAGGCGAGCAGCGCCGCGAAGGCGGCGAGCGCGACCGCCACGAACGGCGCCACGCTCGAGACGATTTCGCGGCCGGGCCGCTCGGGTTTCCAGCCGAAGCGCCCAATCACGTTGCCGGCGCCGTCGGCAAGTTCGGTGGTGTTCTCATCGTCGGTGGGATTGGTGATCTCGCGCAGGTCCGGCAGCTGCAGCCGGCGGCCGATCTCCTGCAGCATCGCTCGGTCGATAAATTTGACGGTGATTGCGACCGGCGCGCCGATGTTGCCGGAGGTAAGCTGCTCGTCGGAGCCGACGGCAACCGCGTTCACGATCGCAGGACGGCCGAGAAATGGCTGGATCAGGCCGGCGCTGCGGCCCGAATTGGAAAGCTGGCGCGGCGCCACGATCGCCATGGTCCGATCCGGCGGACTAACGTAGCGACCGCGCAGCAGGCCGATGACCGGCGCGAGCTCGGCCTGCCAAGAGGCGGTCTTCCGCGCGGGATCACGGAACAACGCGTATTTGACCTGGTCGTTGGCGTCGACGATCGCCACCACGTCGTAGTTCCGGAACGCCTGCAGCCAACGGCCGATGCGGCGATCCACCCAATCCGCATCGTACTGGTCGCGGATCACGGTCGTCGCGCGCGAGGTCGCCACTGCGGCTTCGAGTTCGCGGAGCAGGTGAAAGCCCTTGCCGTTGATGGCTTCCTGCAGCAATTGCTGCTCGCGTCCGAGCGAAACCTCGTCGGCGCGGTGCGCCGAGGTCAAGACCGCAACCACGACGCACACGATCGCGACCGCGACGATGGCGCCGATCGGAATGACCAGGCTCAGCCGCGCCCTGTCCCACCGCGACCGCTTGCCATCCGCGGCAATCTGCGATTGTGCAGTCGCCAGCACGCTTCCATCCTTGGTCATATGAGTGGCGCATGGAACCTAGAAACGAAAGATTGCAAATCGCTTGCACTCAACGCGCAGACTCGGCTTTGGCGCCGCGGCCGCGGAGTTCCGGCAGAGTGCGTTAACGCTCGGTTAAGGCGCGATAGGCGGAAGTCGCCGTTCCAGTTGGCGGAGCTATGCGCGATTGCTGTAAGGCGGCCGCGGAATGGCGATGTGGGCGGCGCGCAGCGCCTGCGACCAGCGCTCGCGCAAGTCCGAAAAGTAGGCTTCCCCCGGCTCGATGCGATAGATGAGCTCGGCCGCGGCGGTGTCGCGGCGCACCACCAGAAGATCGATTGGCATGCCGACGCTGAGGTTCGAGCGCATCGTCGAGTCGATGGAGACGAGGCCCACCTTGAGCGCGTCGTAGATGTCCATCTCGTAGGTGATGGCGCGGTCGAGCACCGGCTTGCCGTATTTGTGCTCGCCGATCTGCAAATACGGCGTGTCGGTGGTGCATTCGATGAAATTGCCGGCGGAATAGATCATGAAAAGCCGCATGCGCTCGCCCATGATCTGACCGCCGAACAGGAACGATACGTCGAACGTCACGTCGGAGGCTTCGAGCGCCTTGCCTTCGGTGGCGTGAATGGTGCGGATGACATGACCGACGCGCTGCGCCGCCTGAAACATCGTCGGCGCGTTCATCAGCGTTTCGCGCTCGCCGGTCTCCGGATTGTCGTAGCCTTCCATGAGAATGCTGACCACCGACTGGCTGATCGAGAGATTGCCGGCGGACGCGATCGCCATGATGCGCTTCTTCGGATCCTGGAAGATGTGCAGCTTGCGAAAGGTCGCGATGTTGTCGACGCCGGCATTGGTGCGCGTGTCCGCGAACATCACCAGCCCTTCACGCACCAGAATCCCGCAGCAATAGGTCATCGAATCGCTACTCCCCGGCACCACGTCTATAGCGACTGTCTCCCGCGCGCGGCAATGGCAATGGCGCGTCGCCATATCGGCGGCGCGTATTGTGGCGGCATCCGGCGCCGGCGCGGCTCATTGATCCACCTTGATGGCGACGTCGAGGGTTTCGGCGCCGGTGCCGTAGCGCGTGCCGCGCACGGCAGCAGCGCCGAGCGAGTCGAGTCCAATGGCGACGCGAACATGCGCGTCGATCGGACATTGGCCCTGCGCCGGATCGAAGCCGACCCAGCCGAGATCGGGCACATGGGCTTCGGCCCAGGCGTGCCGCGCATCCGGCTCGGCCGCATCGGAGCGTTGCAGATAGCCGGCCACATAGCGGGCGGGAATGCCGAGGCAACGCGCGGCGCCGAGAAAAATATGCGCCAAGTCCTCGGCCGTGCCGCGTTTCGCCGCGAAGGCATGCGCAGCGTTCTTGGCGCCGTGCGACGTCTCCATGTCGCATGCGATTACCTCGTGCTCGCGATCGAGCAAGGCATGGAGATTGGCGAGAACCTCGCCGCCGCTCTGCGCGCGTGCTTGTTGAGCGAAGTCGCGGATCGCCGCGTCGGCCTGGGTCAGCGCGGTGTCGCGAAGAAACAGGGCAGGCGGGAAGCGCTCGACGGTTCCGCGCACCACTCCATCGGTATTCTGCGTCTCGACTTCGCCGTCGACCTCGACGCGCAGTTCTTCGAGCGGTCCTTCGGTGGTGAACACATGCGTGAGGTTGCCGAAGGCGTCCTCGTGCGCGGCAAGCCGCGTGTCGGGCGCGACGTCGATCCGCCAATGCTGCACGTACTGGCCTTCATGATTGCGCGGCGTGAGGCGCAGCACCTGGATTACGCCCGCGGCAGGCGGCTCGTAACGGTAGATCGTGGAATGGGCAACGCGGATGCGCATGAGTCAGGAATCAGAGGTCAGATATCAGAGGTCAGATATCAGAGGTCAGATATCAGCATGATAGGCCGAATAATGGTATCGTCCTCATGTTGCAAACCTTACGTTCTGACCTCTGACGTCTGACCTCCGATTTCTGATCCCTACATCAGATATTGCTGCGCCAGAGCGGTGCCCAGCCGGTTGTTGTCCTCGACGAATTCCTCGATAAATTCGTGCAGGCCTTTCTGGAATATCTCTTCGATCCGGCTGTTTTCCAGCCGCGCACGCACCGCTCGAGCCTGACGCTGCGCCGGGCCTTGCCGGCCGTAAGCCTTGGCGATGCGGTCGAGATTCTGCACCAGGTTTTCATAGCAGCTCGCCAGCGATCGCGGCATCTCGTCCCGCAGCATGAGGAGATCGGCGACAAGCCACGGTTTGACGTTCTCGCGATAGACCCAGTGATAAGCGGTAAGCGCCGAAACCGAGCGCAGGATCGCGGCCCATTGATAGTAGTCGAGCGGGCCGCCGATCTTTTCCTGTTCCGGCAGCAGCAGGTGATATTTGACGTCGAGGATGCGCGCGGTGTTGTCGGCGCGCTCGATATAGACGCCGAGCCGCGAGAACCAATAGGCGTCGTTGCGCAACATGGTCCGGTAGGCGGAGCCGTCGAAATTGAGCGAAGAGCCCATCACCCAGCGCAGGAAGCGGGCAAATTCCTCGCGCGACGATGGGCCGTTGCCCCATTTACGCAATTCAAGCCAGGCGCTGTTGATGGAATCCCACATTTCGATGGTGAGCGCGGTGCGCACCGCACGGGCATTGATGCGGGCGGTCTCGATGCAATTGCGGATCGATGAGGGATTGCTGGTCGAGAAGGCGAGAAATTCCGTGACCGTCTCCTCGTTCGCCTCCGAGTAGGCAGCGAAAAAGGCGTTGGCGCAGCCGGCCGTCGCGACCGCTGATTCCCATTCGTTCGATGAGCCGACATAGGCGAGCGGCATGGCGGTCAGCCGCAGCGTGGTGTCGAGGATGCGCGCGAGATATTCCGCGCGCTCGACGTAGCGGGCGAGCCAATAGAGATTGTCGGCGGTGCGCGACAGCATCGTCTAGGATTTCTTCATGCGTCCAGCACCCAGGTGTCCTTGGTGCCGCCGCCCTGGCTTGAATTGACCACCAGCGAACCTTTCTTTAGCGCGACGCGGGTGAGACCGCCCGGCACGATGCGAATGCGATCGCGCCCGTTGAGCACGAACGGCCGCAGATCGACGTGGCGCGGCGCAATGCCTTCCTCGACGCAGGTCGGGCACGTCGACAGCGCGAGCGTCGGCTGGGCGATGAAATTCTTCGGATCGGATTTGAGCTTGGCGCGGAACGCCGCAATCGTCGCCTTGTCCTCTTTCGGCCCGATCAGCATGCCGTAGCCGCCCGAGCCGTGGACCTCTTTCACCACCAGGTCCTCGATGTTGTCGAGCACGTAGCTGAGGTGCTCGCTTTCCCGGCAGCGCCAGGTCGGCACGTTCTTCAGGATCGGCTCTTCGCCGAGATAGAATTTCACGATCTGCGGCATGTAGCTGTAGACCGCCTTGTCGTCGGCAATGCCGGTGCCGACCGCGTTGGCGAGCGTGACATTGCCGGCCTGATAGGCCGACATCAGGCCTGGCACGCCCAGCGCGCTGTCGGGTCGGAACACCAGCGGGTCGAGAAAATCGTCGTCGATGCGGCGATAGATGACGTCGACGCGCTTCAACCCTTCGGTCGTGCGCATGTAGACGGCGTCATCCTTCGTGATCAGGTCGCGGCCCTCGACCAATTCGACGCCGAGCTTGTCGGCGAGGAAGGAATGCTCGTAATAGGCGGAATTATAGACGCCGGGCGTGAGCAGCACGACGGTCGGCTCGGCGGGCGCGGTCTGCGGCGCCAGCGATTTCAGCGTGTCGAGCAATTCCTCCGGATAGGTTTCGACCGGCGCGATGTGATAGCGCGAGAACAGTTCCGGGAAGAGCCGCAGCATGATTTCGCGGTTCTCCAGCATGTAGGAGACGCCGGACGGCGTGCGCGCATTGTCCTCGAGCACGTAGAAGGTCTCGGCATCGACGCGCACGATGTCGATGCCGGCAATGTGCACGTAAAGATCGTGCGGCACTTTCTGGCCGTTCATCTCCGGCCGGAACACCGGGTTTTGGAAGACGAGGTCCTCCGGCACGATGCCGGCTCGTAGGATTTCGCGGCGGCTATAGACGTCCCTGATATAGGCGTTGATGGCTTTGACGCGCTGCTCGAGGCCGCGCTTGACGATCGCCCATTCGTTCGCCGCCAGGATTCGCGGAATGACGTCGAAGGGGATGAGACGCTCCTGCGCCTCCGGGTCGCCATAGACCGCAAAGGTGATGCCGATGCGCCGGAACAGAAGCTCCGCCTCACGCCTGCGGAAGTCGAGTACGTCGGGGGGAATTTGACCGAGCCACTGTGACAGTTCGGCATAAGCCGGCCGCACGGCGCCCCCGCTGTCCCGCATTTCGTCGAACATGACGCTGATCCCGGCAGCCCTGGACTCGCGAACGCCTCAGTCAATCACTTGGTTCGATAGACTTCTAGCAATCTTCACGCCAAGTCAGAGGCCTGGGGAAAGCGCCCAAAAAGGCCTGGCCGGGCGCTCTTGCCCATGATTTAGGCGATTTGACCCGTGGCGCGGCGGCGCTACGCTAGCGTGGAACGGCGCTCAGTTGGTCTGGGTTTGAGCGTTGAGAGAGGTCCGAGGTCGACCATGATCGAGCCAATTCTAATTGTCGGGATCGCCATTGCGGCCACCGCCTGGTACATGCAGCACCGGTGGCGGAAGTGGCTTCGCAACCGCGCTACAGTGAGGGCGTCGACCGGACTCGAAGTGCTCGCCAGACGCTACGCCTGGGGCGACATCGATCGGGACGAGTATTTGCAAAAGCGCGCCGACATCATGCGTCCCGATCCGCTCGCGCCCAGACAATCCAGAACCGTCTCGTAAGTGTCGCCGCGGAGCGAAGAACTTCTTCGCCCGTTCGGTGATTGGCCGCGGCGTTGCCTAGACGGTCCACCTTTTTGCGGGACCATTATCACGGCGTTATGAGACCGAGATCGGGAAAATAGGTCCGATATCGGCCCGGATCTCGCGTCAAAAGCTGAAGGTTGGCGACGGCTGCATGCGCGCCGATGAAAAAGTCGGGAAGCGGTGCGGTCCGTGGCCCGCCGCGGCGCCGATAACGAAGGAAAACTTTCCCGGCCAAGAAGGCGGACGCATACGGAAGTTGCACGCGGATGAAGCGATTGGACGGCAGCACCTCTTCAAGCTCTTCGATACGGGTAAATCGTAACGAGACCTCGGCGAATATGATCGGATTGATGATAAGCGGGGATCGTTGCGCCGCGTTTTCGAGCGCTTCCGACGACCAATCGAACCATTTTGCATCCTCGGTAACGACGTCGAGAATGACGTTACTGTCGACCAGGACGCTCATTCGCCGCGTGTCAGCGCCATGATTTCGTCAGTCGTCATTTTCACGTCGCCTCGGCCTCGCATGCGGGCGACAAGGCCAGTCCCGCGGTAGAGCCCTTTCTTTCGGCGCACCCTACGTATCCGAACGCATTGTCCGTCGAAATCGAAATCGACTTCCGTATTCGGCATAAGCCCTGCCTTTTCGCGGATGGCGATCGGAATTGTGACTTGGCCCTTGGATGTGATGCGCATGCCTCGCTCCTACTCTTACCGGTAAGAGTAAGAATTGGCTCCTCCGCCGTCAATGACATTGGCCGGGGGGTGCCCGCCAAGGCCGATCGCCTAATTGGGATTTCGCGAGCGACGCCCGCCGCGATGCACGATGCTGCGCTTGAGCCGCCATCGCTGCCGCGCTAGAGGAGGCGTCAGCACGGAGAGCAGCCCATGTCCAACAGTCCGGCCGAAGATGCCGGCGGTATCGTCACCGCGGCGGTTCTCGTCATCGGCGACGAAATCCTGTCGGGCCGTACCAAGGACAAGAACATGGGGTATATCGCCGAATACCTCACCAATCTCGGCGTCGATCTCAAGGAAGTCCGCGTCGTCCCCGACGAGGAGCCGGAGATCGTCGCCGCGCTCAATGCTTTGCGGGCGCGCTACACCTACGTGTTCACCACCGGCGGCATCGGTCCGACCCACGACGATATTACGGCCGACAGCGTCGCCAAGGCGTTCGGCGTGCCGATCGAGCACGACCCGCGCGCCGTCGCGATCATGACCGAACGCGTCGCCGCGACCGGCGGCGTGATGAACGAGGCGCGCATGCGCATGACGCGCGTGCCCAAGGGCGCCGAACTGGTGCTCAACAAGATATCGGCGGCGCCGGGCTTCTGGATCGGTAACGTCATCGTCATGGCCGGCGTGCCGCATATCATGCAGGCGATGCTCGACTTCGTGGCGCCGAAGCTCAAGACCGGCGCCAAGATGCTGTCGGAATCGGTTCGTGCCGATTGCCGCGAGGGCGACATCGGCACCGAGCTCGGCGAGATCGCGAAACAGCATCCCGATGTCGTCATCGGCTCCTATCCGTTCATGGATGAGAAGCGCGGCGGCAACACCCACGTGGTGGTGCGCTCGCGCGACGTGCATAAGCTTGCCGCCGCCAAGGCCGCGGTCGAGGCCATGCTGGTGCGCGTCAAGGCGCAACTGCCGGCCCAATAGCGAACGTCGCCGTCGCGTCGTCGGGTCGGTCGGCCACCAGCCTCAACGAACCGTGAGGCCTGTCCTCGCCGCCTTCGCACCGGCGCGCATTGCGGGCCCGCGACGCGATGCTTACGTTTCCTGCGCGCGTTGTGGCGCCGGAGCGGGAATCGCACGCGGTGAGCGACAGTGAGGCTCTTTTTGGCGTGTTGCGGCAGTCGGCCGATGCCGATTGCGTTGCCGCGATCGAAACGGCGGTTCGCGATGCGCCCGATCGCGAGCTCTGCCGCATCAACGTCTTGGATTTCGCCAGAAAGCACGGCCTCGACGAAGAGCGCGCGCTCGCCGCCTTCCTCCATGCCGCGCGGCTCGGCCTGTTCGAACTATCGTGGAATGTGCTCTGTCCCGGCTGCGGCGGCGTGCTCGACGCCAGCACGACGCTCAAGACCGTCAATCGCGAAGAATATGATTGCGGCCTCTGCGCCTGCGGCTATCAGCCGACGCTTGACGAAATGGTCGAGGTCACGTTCACCGTCAGCCCGCGCGTGCGCCACATCGCGGCGCACCGGCCCGACACGCTCCCTGAAGTCGAATATTACCGGCAGATCTTCTGGAGCTCCGGCGTCGATTTGCCGGATTCGCTCGGCGACAGCCTTGCCGAGTTCACTGTCGATTCGATCGAGCTGCCGCCGGGCGAGAAGGCGGTGCTCTCGGTGCAATTGCCCAACGACTTCGTCATCGTGTTCGATCCGGTGACGCACGGCACCCAATTCATCGACGTCAAAGGCGAGCCGACGCGCGAGCGACAGACGTTGTCGATGGTTTTCAACGATGTGAAATCGCCGGTCGGCACGGTCGAGATGCGCCCGGGTCCGCTGCGGCTGTCGCTGGAGAACCGCACCGGCCGCCGCGTGCTGCCGGCGCTGTGGATCGCCGCCGACAAGCTCCACGACCTCCTCGGCAAGCGCAAGCCGTTCGTCACCGCCAAGCGGCTCCTCACCAACCAGACGTTCCGCGACATTTTTCGCACCGACACGCTCGACGTCGATCAGCGTCTCAAGATCACGAGCCTCACCTTCCTGTTCACCGATCTCAAGGGCTCGACGGCGCTTTACGAGCGCGTCGGCGACCTCGTCGCCTATGACCTCGTCCGCCAGCACTTCCACGTGCTGCACGAGATCGTGGCGGCGGAAGCCGGCGCCGTGGTCAAGACCATCGGCGACGCGGTGATGGCGACGTTCACCGCGCCCGACCGCGCCATCGCCGCGGCGCTGCACATGCGCGAAGCCATGAGCCGCATCAATGCCGAGCGCGGCAACGAGGACTTGCTGCTCAAGATCGGCATCCATGAAGGGCCGTGCCTCGCGGTGACGCTGAACAACAGCCAGGATTATTTCGGCCAGACCGTGAATATCGCCGCGCGGGTGCAGGGGCTCGCGTCCTCGCGCGCGATTTTCGTCACCCAGCCGGTGGTGGACGATCCCAAGGCGGCCGAGATCCTCGCCACCTCCGGCTTGCGGCCGGCGATGCAGCGCGCGGCGCTGCGCGGCATCACCGACGAGGCCACGGTCTACGAGATTCCCTGATTGCAAGAGCCGATCGCGGTCTGATATCGGCTGCATGGAGCAAAGCGGGCCGGGGAGGACCGATCGCAATGACCAACGCCGAACTCGCCAACCCTGCCAAGCCGATCCCGCGCGACCCCGAAAAAATCTTTCCGGTGTCGTGGGACCAATTCCACCGCGACTCCCGGGCGCTCGCTTGGCGGCTGAGCGGCGCCGGGCCGTTCGAGGCCATCGTCTGCATCACCCGCGGCGGCCTGGTGCCGGCCGGCGTGGTCGCGCGCGAGCTCGGCATCCGGCTGATCGAGACGGTGTGCGTCGCGAGCTACGCTCACACCAGCCAGGGCGAGCTCAAGGTGCTCAAGCCGATCGCGCCGTCGATCGTCGGAAGCGGCGGCGGGCAGGGCGCCGGCGTCCTCATCGTCGACGACCTCGTCGATACCGGCCAGACCGCGAAAATCGTGCGCGGCCTGCTGCCGAAGGCGCATCTGGCGACGGTCTATGCCAAGCCCATGGGCCGGCCGCTGGTCGATACCTTCATCACCGAGGTGTCGCAGGACACTTGGATCTACTTTCCCTGGGACACCGGGCTCGCCTTCCAGCCCCCGATCCGGGAAGCGGGACTATAGCGCCA
>DATJYT010000068.1:0-10423 GCA_035499475.1 Xanthobacteraceae bacterium
CAGGAACGGCCGCTGGCTGAGCTGCGGCCCAAGCTCGTCGCGGATGCGCCTGAGATAGCGGCCCATATGCGGCTTGACGAAGGCATCGACCAGCGTCGTCACCGCGCGCTCGTATTCGCGATATTCCGGCAGCACGTCGCACGAAAGTGAAATGGTGCAATCCGGATACTCCTCGGCGATGATCGCGGCGACGCGGCGCTCGTGCGCGGCGTTGGCGTAGGAATGCAGCAGGCAGACGCCGACAGCCGCGATGCCCTGGGCGCGGAAGAACTTCGCCGCCTCGCGCACGCTCACCTCCTCGAGCGGCCGCAACTCCTCGCCAAGAAAATTGAAGCGCCCGCCGACCTCGCGCACATAACGCAACGGCACGATGCGCTCAGGCTTCACCCAGAAATAGGAATTGCCGTAGCCTTCGGGCACCGCCTGCCGGGCGATTTCGAGGATATGCCGAAAACCCGCGGTGACGATCAGGCCGAGGCCGGCGATCTCGCCCTGCAGCAGTGCGTTGGTGGCGACCGTGGTGCCGTGCGCCAACACCGCCACATCGTCCGCGCCGGCGCCCGAGGCGCCGAGAATGGCGTTAACGCCGCGGACAAGACCGATCGCGGGGTTCGCGGGCGTGCTCGCGACCTTGGTCACGCGCATCGCGCCAGACTGATCATCCACGCACACGATATCGGTGAAGGTCCCGCCGGTATCGATTCCGATCCGCAGGTGGGCACGCGCCGCCACCATACCACGCCTCACTCAATCCACGACCCCGGCCGGCTGTGCTTACAGCCTGCGCAACGCCCGATCAACTTTGTCGATAAACGCCGTGCGCTGCGCGTCGGTCGCGACGTTGAGGTGATAAAGCGCGTAATAGTCAACTTTAGCCGCGCCGCCCGTGAACCAGCGCATATAGCGCGTCACGATCTTGCGCGGCGGATCGCCCATCCACAGCGCCATGTAACGCGGCCGGCCGTAGGTGACGATGCCGATAATGCGCTTGAGGTTACGCAGCATCGGTTTGACGTGCGCGGGGTCGCTGATGTCGAACGCCACGCCGGGCATGATCAGCCGGTCGAAAAACCCCTTCAGCATGGCCGGGGCGCCAAAGCACCAGGTCGGAAATTGCAGAATGATCGCTTCCGCCGACGTGAGCCGTGCGACATAGCTTTCGAGTCCGATCTGATTGCGCGACGTGTCGTGATAATGCCGCCGGGCGTCTTCGGACAGCACCGGATCGAATTTCTCCGCATAGAGATCGAGCAGATCGACCTCGTGGCCGGCAGCGGCGAGTGCCGCCAGCGCCTTCGTCCGGATGGCGGCGTGGAAGCTTTCGGGCAAAGGGTGGCAATAGACGTAGAGGACGCGCATGGCCAACGAGGCGCAATTTTAGCCGGCGGTCACATCGACAATTTCGCTGCCCGCCAGGACACGCTGCGCGGGCGGCCGGTCAAGGTCGCAATAACGGCCGTTGACATGATGGCTCCTCCCTGTGCTCGGCGCGTCGTTCATTTCAAGCAACGAATGTGCCAGGCGGTGCAGGGCTTCGCAAATGGCGGATCAAAGACTGAATAGGCGGCGCCGCCCGCTGCCGCTTTTTGATGCTTCTCAAAAAGCGGCGAATTCGTCAGTCTAGGATCAATGACGCGAGGCGACAGCGCCGGATTTTTGCGCGTCCAGCGAACTTGCACCGAACCGGCAAGGGTGACACGCCATGATGAAATTCAGCTTCGAGAACGCGACGAGCGCGAAAGCCTTCCGCATCAGCCCGAAGGATACCAATTATTTTGCGCTCCTGTTCGACCGCGAGAAAGACGGCATCGACAATATTTTCGTGGTCGAAATCTTCACCAAAGGCGGCGCGACGCCGCCCAACAAACACGCCCACGCCCATGAATTCTTCTATGTGCTCGAGGGCGAGGGCAAGGCGCGGTGCGACGGCAAGACGATGCCGATCCGGCGCGGCGACGCGCTGCTGCTGCGACCGGGCAGCGAGCACGTGATCGAGAACACCGGCTCCGGCAAGCTCTACACCCTCACGGTGATGACGCCGAACGAAGGCTTCGCCGAATTGATCCGCAGCGGCCAGCCGGTCGCGCTCGACGAGGAAGACCTGAGGGTGCTGGGGGCTGCCTGATGGATGAGAAGATCGGCCGTCCGATGCTGCCGCTCGGCAGCGCTCCCCAAAATCAATGGCACGTCAGTGTCACCCACGCCAATCTCGTGCGCGCGGCGGCAAAGCCGCGCCCGATCACGGTCGAGACTGAAAACCGCATCGTGACTTTCGACCTCGCGCGGACCGCGATCATCATTGTCGACATGCAGAACGACTTCTGCCATCCGGACGGCTGGCTCGCCCATATCGGCGTCGACGTCACGCCGGCGCGGCGGCCCATCGCGCCGCTGGCAAAGCTGCTGCCGCTGCTTCGGCACGCGTCGGTCCCGGTGATCTGGCTCAACTGGGGCAACCGGCCCGACCGGCTCAATCTCAGTCCGGCGCTGCTGCACGTCTATAACCCGACCGGCGCGGGCGTTGGCCTCGGCGACCCGCTGCCGAAGAGCGGCGCGCGCGTGCTCGAATTCGGAAGCTGGGCCGCCGCCATCGTCGAAGGTCTGACCGTCGAGCCCACCGACATCCACGTCGCGAAATACCGGATGTCGGGCTTCCAGGACACCATGCTCGACAGCATCCTGCGCAACCTCAACGTCACGACTCTGCTGTTTGCCGGCGTCAACGCCGATCAATGTGTGCTGTGCACGCTGCAGAGCGCCAATTTCCTCGGCTACGACTGTTTCATGATCGAGGACTGCACGGCCACGACATCGCCCGACTACTGCATGGCGGCGACGATCTACAATGTGCGGCAGTGTTTCGGGTTCGTGATCGGCTCCGAGGCGCTTGCGGCCGGGCTCGCGTGATCATCGAGAACCACCGCCGATATTTCAGGCGCGCTCCAATGCCGCGCTTTGTTCTTCCCAGAACTCGGAATATTCGGGCGGCCTGGCGCGTGAAATCTCGCCGCGATCGATCACCACCCGATCGGAGTGCGGCCGGCTGACGACTTCGTTGAGGGTGCGGGCGTTCAGCACGATCAAGCGGGCCGGACCGCCGGCGGCAAACTTGCCGTGGCCGTCGAATTTTCCGATCGCCGCCGGCGTGGCGCTGACGATGGCCGGCGTGCCGTCGAGCGGATGATCGAGATGCAGGATGCGAACCGCCTGGCGGTAGGTATCGAGCACGTCGTGGTCGCCGTAGGCATAGAAGCTGTCGCGGCAATTGTCGCCGGCAGCGGCTACGGGAATGCCGCGCCGTAGCATCTCATGAACCACGGTCACGCCGCGCCAGCGCGGCGTGCGGCCGCTCGTGCGATCCTGCAGGTACATATTCACGGTCGGCAGCGTCACGATCGAGATTTCGGCCTGCGCCAGGAGATCAAGCGTGCGGTCAACCTCGCTTGCCGGCTGATTGGCGAGGCTGCAGCAATGCCCGCAGACCACGCGGCCTTTGTAGCCATGGCGAAGCGTGGCGCGCGCCACGTAGGGCAAGGTTGCGGCCGCCGGATCGTGCGTCTCATCGACGTGGAGATCGACGTCGAGATCGTGGCGCTTTGCCAGTGAGAACAAGCGGTCGAGGAGCGCATCGATATTATCGAGCGGCGCGCCGTGATTGCCAATCGACGCCCGCGTCACGCCGCCGAGGAGGCCGCGGGACTGCGCAACGATCGCGGCGACCTTGTCGCCGAATTCGTCCGTCATCAGATCGATCGGGCACAGCGCCACGCCCTGCAGATCGACCTTGCCGCGCCATTCATCGCGAATCTCGCGCAGAACGCCCCAGCTACGCTCGGCGGTCTCGTGATAGGTGTCGATATGGGAGCGGATCGCCGAAACGCCGTAGGCATGGGCGCAGCGCAGGCCGAACTCCATGCGCCTGCGCAAATCGGCGACGGTCCAGTTCGGGCGATCCGCCGCCGCCGCCAGCCGCGCATTGTTGAACGTGCCGTCGATGTTGGGGCTGCGCTCGACGGTGTGGCCCTTGTCGAGATGGGTATGAATGTCGATCAGCGTCGGCCACACTTGGCGGCCGCCGACATCGACAGTCGCAATCGCGTCGTCGCGGCTGACGCCGGACGCTTCGACGCGCGCGAGCTTGCCGTCTTCGATCAGAAGATCGGCTTTGGCGACGCCCTCGGCGTCCACTCGCGCGGACCGCGCCGCAGGATCGGCCAAAGCGCACACCGGAACGCGCGCATTGACGAGCCAGTAGCGGCGCCCGGTCGGCCAGGCGATGTCGGCGAATTTAGTCGGCATGGGCGGTATGAAGCCTGTTGAGAGAAAACGCCGTGATGTCGCGCAGCAGTTGGACGAATCCGTCGACCTGATGTTCGGCGTCCTTGCGTCCTTTCGCGGCGGCGGCCTTCGAGGCATCACCGACGGCGCCTTCGGGGTTGAGGTCTTGCGCGATCCAGCCAAAGGCGTGCGTGCCGTCGGCGCTGAGATGGGTGAACTCCCTTTCGATTGCGATCGCCGACGAGACAAAGTTCTTGGCCTTGTCCTTGCGCACGAGATCGGGGCGAAAATCCAGCATCAGCGAAGTCTCGATGTCGCCGGCATGGATGCCGTGACGCATTTCGATCGGGTCATACATACCGTCCGGGTGCCCGAACCTGCTCCAGTGCGTCGCGACTACCAGCATGTCGTGCTTTACCCTGAGCTCGCGCGCCACGATACCGAGCACCGCGCTGTTGCCGCCATGAGAGTTTGCCAACACAAGCTTGCGCAGGCCGGCGCGATGAACGGACTCGCCGATTTCGACGAGCACGCGAGTCAGCGTTTCGGCCGTTAGGCTCAGCGTGCCGGGCGACAGCAGGTGCTCGTTCGACTTTCCGATCGCCTGTAGCGGCAGCACCAGCACGCTCAGTTCCGCCGGCAGCCGCTCCTTCAGCAAGGCGAGCATGCCCTCCGCGATGGCGGTATCGGTCATGACCGGCAGATGCGGGCCATGCTGCTCGATCGCGGCGACCGGCAGAATAACGATGGTGCGCTCCGGATCGAGCGTCTTGAAATCGTTGCTCGTCAACTCAGCCCAGAAGAACGCCCGTCCCGGCACGGCTGTCTCCATCTTCAAGAATGCGACGCAAGCGTCATGCCAGCGCCTCGAGGCGCGGCATCGCCTTGCGCAATTCCTCGACCACGAGGCTTGGAAACGTATCGAGCCCGCCGCGCGCGCGCACCAGGAGTTTCAGCGAAATCGGATGCGCATCGAGTTCCTGAACGGGCAGGTGTCTGATCTCACCGGCTTCGACCTCTACGGCGACGTCGACCGGATTGAGGAACGTGATGGCCTGTCCGCTGCGCGCGACCTTCTTCATGAACTCTATCGAGTTCGTCTCGATGGTCGGTTGCAAGAGGATGTTGGCACGGGTGAAGGCAAGCTCGACCGCGGGCCTGATGGTCATCGAGGCATCGGCGACCGCCATGGGAAATTCGGCGCAGTCGGCAAGCCGCAGCGCGCGGCGCTTGGTAAGCGGATGTTTCGGCGACACTACCGCGCCCAAGGCGAGATCATGGCTCGCGACAATGCGTATGCCGGGGCTGGTCGGCGGACTGTAGGTGAGCGCCAGATCCGCCTCGCCGGTCAGGACCGCGCTGGTCATCTGGTCGAGCGGCAGCACGCGCAGCCGCACGTGAACGCGAGGATGCTGGTCGAGAATACCGCTCAGGAAGCGCGGCAGCGGGCCGGCCGCCAGCCCGTTCATGGTCGCGATCGTCACTTCGCCGCGCGTCAGTCCCTTGAACGCTTCGATCTGCGCTTCGACCCGCTGATGCGCCTTCAGCGTGTCGCGGACATGGGCGATCAGCACCTCGCCGGTGGACGTGAGCCGCAGGCGCCGCGGCATGCGCTCGAAAATCGGCGCGCCGAGCTCGGTTTCGAGCGCCAGAATTTGCCGGTTGATGGCCGAGGACGCGACGTTGAGGCGCGCCGCGGCCTTGCGGATCGACCCCAGCCGCGCGACCTCGTCGAGGTATTTCAAGAGCCTCGAATGCAACATCCGTCGATCCTGACCGCCGCCGCATAAGGCCGATTTGCGGCGCCTGCCCGCGGCTTCATCGGTCTGCACAAAGCTTCGGCAGTGATGCCTCAAAGGCATCAGTCCATACGAAATTTGATGCTTATTGCGATCATTCCAATTCGCGCAGACTGAAGTCAAGAGGACTCAGAAGCGGCCGCGCCGCGGGATCGCGCGGACCGCCTCGCAACGGCACCAACAGCAGCCATAGGACCCACCATGTCGCGCATTCCAATCACATGCCTAGCCGCCGCAGCCGCCCTCACGCTCGCCGTCCGCGCCGCGGACGCTGCCGACAAGGTCACGTTTCTCACAAGCTGGTTCGCACAGGCCGAGCACGGCGGCTTCTACCAGGCGAAAGCCACCGGCCTCTACGACAAGGAGAACCTCGACGTCACGATCAAGATGGGTGGCCCGCAGGTCAACGGCATGCAGCTTCTGCTCGGCGGCGAAGCCGACATCATCATGGGTTACGACTTCCAGGTGCTGTCGGGAATCGCAAAAGGGCTGCCGGTCATCACCATCGCGACATCGTTCCAGAAAGACCTGCAGGGAATGATGACGCATGACAACGTCAAGGACTTGAGCGACCTCAAGGGCAAGACCATCCTGATCGCCTCGTCCGGACGCACGAGCTGGTGGCCATGGGCGAAAAAGAAATTCGGCTATTCCGACTCACAGTTGCAGCCTTACACGTTCAACCTGCAGCCGTTCTTCGCCGACAACAACATCGCGCAGCAGTCGTATCCGTCGTCCGAGCCGTTCCAGGCCATGCAGAAGAACGTTCCGGTCAAATTCTTCCTGTTTGCCGATTACGGCTATCCGCCCTACGGCACCACCATGGTCACCACGACCAAGTTCGTGGACGAACATCCCGACGTGGCGCGGCGCTTCGTCAAAGCCTCGCTCGAAGGCTGGAAGAGCTATCTGCACGGCGATCCCACCGCCGCCAATGCGCTGATCAAGGCGGACGACAAGAATATGAGCGACGCGCAGATCGCCTTCGGCATCAAGCGGCTCAACGAGCTGCAGATCGTCGACGGCGGCGACGCCAAGACCATGGGCATCGGCATCATCACCGAGCAGCGCTGGAAGGCCACCTATGATCTCATGGTTGCTTCCGACCTGCTGCCCAAGGATACCGACTGGCACAAGGGTTTCACGACGCAATTCGTGAAAGACCTCAAGATCACGTCGCAGTAGACTGAGCTCGGCGAATTACGACGGCGGGCGTGATGGTGGCAGCAACTGGCAAACGGATCGCCGATCTGCTGCCGCCGCTCGTCGTCGGCATCCTGATCCTCGCCGGCTGGGAGCTGGCGTGCCGGGTCCTGAAGATCCCGTCCTACCTCGTCCCATCGCCGAGCGAGATCGGCAAGACCTTCGTCAGCAACGCGCCCGACCTCCTGCATTCGCTGATGATCACGCTGCGTGTCACCTTGATTGCGCTTGCTTTGTCGATCTCGATCGGCACCGCCATCGCGTTCCTGTTCGTGCAGAGCCCGATCATCGAGCGCAGCTTCTTTCCCTACGCGGTCATTCTCCAGGTCACCCCGATCGTCGCCATAGCGCCGCTCATCATCATTCTGGTGAAGAACACGCAGGGCGCACTGATCATCTGCGCGACCATCATCGCGATCTTCCCGATCATCTCGAACACAACGATCGGACTGCGCAGCATCGATGCCGGCCATCAGGACCTGTTCGCCATCAACCGCGCCTCACGCCTGCAAAACCTCATCTATCTGCGGATCCCGAGCGCCCTGCCGTACTTCTTTGCAGGCTTGCGGATTTCCAGCGGCCTCGCGCTGATCGGCGCGGTGGTGGCGGAATTCGTCGCCGGCACCGGCGGCCGCAGCGCCGGGCTCGCCTACGAAATCCTGCAATCGGGCTATCAGCTCGACATTCCGCGCATGTTCGCGGCGCTGTTTCTGATCACGCTGGCCGGCATTGCGCTGTTCCTGGTGATGGTGGGGCTATCGAACCTTGCACTCGGCTCGTGGCACGACAGCGCCGTCGTGAGAGAATCCTGAAATGACGCCGGCAATACGAATATGGAGGACGATGCCATGCTGACGACGAAGCAGAAGGTCTTGCGCCGCTTCTGGTACGCGGTAATCCCGCTCGAAGACCTCGAAAGCGGACCGAAGCCGTTTCGCCTACTCGGCGAGGACATCGTGCTGTTTCTCGACGCCGACGGCAAACCGGCGGCGCTGAAGGACCGCTGCTGCCATCGCACCTCGAAGCTCTCCAAGGGCTGGATCAACGAAGGAAAGCTCGTTTGCGGCTATCATGGCTGGACCTACGACCGCACCGGCAAGCTGGTGCATGTGCCGCAATTCCCGGTGCAGCAGGAAGTGCCCAACCTCTCGACGCCGTCCTACCACTGCGAGGCGCGCTACGGTTACGCCTGGGTGGCGCTCGACGAGCCGCTGGCGCCAATTCTCGACGCCACGGAAGAGAACGATCCCGCCTATCGCCGCATTCCGCAGTTCTACGAGATATGGAATACGTCGGCGCTGCGGCTGATGGAAAACTCCTTCGACAACGCGCACTTCGCCTTCGTCCACAAAGGCACTTTCGGCCAGCTCAGCCAGCCGCTGCCGGAGAAATACGAGATCAACGAAACCGATTACGGTTTCGAGGCCGAGACCCTCATCACCGTCGCCAATCCGCCGGTGCAGTACCGCATCGCCGGATCGACCGAGCCGACCACCAAGCGCCACATGCGCAACAAGTGGTACATGCCGTTCTGCCGCAAGCTCGACATCGAATACCCGTCCGGGCTGCGCCACATCATCTTCAATTCGGCAACGCCGATCGACGACGATCACATCCAAGTCGTGCAATGGCTCTATCGCAACGACACCGAGGCCCAATGCCCTGCCAAGGAACTCATCGACTGGGACTACAAGATCACCCGCGAGGACAAGGAGATCATCGAATCCACCGACTATGATACGCCCATCGATCTGTCGCGGCGGGTCGAAGCCCACATGGTGTCCGATCGCCCGGGCATGATCATGCGCCGTCGGCTGATGAAGCTGCTCGAGGAGCATGGCGAGAGCGAGGTGTTTGCGCCGCGCAACGCCGGCGCTCCCGTCGCGGCCATGGCGGCCGAGTGAGCGCGGGCCGATAGGCTTGTGATCGCGGTGGCATTGAGACAAGACATGACGGCAGTCGTTCCGATCAGGGCTATCGCCGAGCCAATGCCGATCAAGGTGACGCCATCGGAGGCAGCGGAGCGGCCGCTGCTGCGGCTCTCCGCGATCTCCAAGACTTTTGCCGACGGCACCACAGCGCTGGCAAACGTCGATCTGACGATCAAGCCCGGTGAGTTCATCAGCCTGCTGGGCCCGTCGGGCTGCGGCAAGTCGACATTGCTCAAGCTCATATCCGGACTGGCGGCGCCGTCGTCGGGCGCCATCGACTGGCCGCAATCGATCTACGACGCGGTCGGCAATCCCGAACCGGCGCTCGGCTTCGTATTTCAGGAGCCGACATTGTTGCCGTGGCGGACCGTCGCCGAAAACGTTCACCTGCCGCTGCTGCTCGCCGGCGTCGCCAAGAGCGCCGCGGGTGAGCGGGTCGAGGAGGCGCTCGACCAGGTCGGGCTGCACGGCTTTGCCAAGTCCTATCCGCGCCAGCTCTCCGGCGGCATGAAGATGCGGGTGTCGATCGCCCGCGCGCTGGTGACGCAGCCGAAGATTCTGCTGATGGACGAGCCGTTCGCGGCGCTCGACGAGATTACCCGATCCAAGCTCAACGACGAGCTGTTGGACCTGTTCGCGCGCCGCGGACTGACGGTGATTTTCGTCACCCATAGCGTTTACGAATCGGTTTTCCTGTCGAGCCGGATCGTGGTCCTGAGCGCGCGGCCGGGCCGCATCTCAGCCGAAATCCCGATCGAGGCCGACTATCCGCGCGCCGAGGAGTTTCGCACCTCCACGCGATACAACGAGCATTGCCGGCTGGTCTCAGCGGCCTTGCGCCGCGCCATGGCGGCGGGCGAGATCAACGGCGATCGCCGCGGAGAATGATCGCCGGCAAGTCCTCGATCCTTTCGATGACGTGCGCAGGCTCAAGGGCGCGGCAGCGCTCTTTGTCGCCGAATCCGTACGCCGCCCAGCAGCACGTAATTCCCGCCGCATTGGCAAACTGAATGTCGATCTCGGTGTCGCCGACCATCATCATGCGCCGTCTATCGATCTTGGGGTACTTGGGCTGAACGTGATCGGTCAGCAGCGCCGGATCGGGCTTGCGCGGAATACCGGGTTCGTCGGCAAAGACGCAGTCCACGAGGTCGGACAGTCCGCAACTGTCGAGCGAGCGCCGCACGGCCTCGATTCCCTTGTTGCTGACGA
>DATJYT010000069.1:0-6746 GCA_035499475.1 Xanthobacteraceae bacterium
CGCCGATACGTTGCGGGCTCTCCAGAACGATGCCGACGCGGTCAGATCGGCCCAAGAATTTCAGCAGGCCGCAAAAATAAGTTTCGACCTTGCGCGCCAGCAATTGCAGACCGGCAACGCCAACGTGTTGCTGCTGCTCAACGCGCAGCAGACCTATTTGCAGGCCGACATCCAACTGGTGCAGGCGCAAGCCGCACGGCTTTCAGATACCGCCGCGCTCTTTCAGGCGCTCGGAGGCGGTTGGTGGAACCGCACAGAACCAATGGCGCAAAAGATGCTGGATGTTCGCGCCGGTCGTGCGACTCCTCTTCCCAACAAGGAGAACTGAACCGGTTACCCCACGACCGGCAGATCGTCGTCGTTCTTCGAGCTAAGCACATAGCGGTTCTTGAACAGCTCCCGCTCGATCGCAACGCGGTGCGCATGCTCGCTCGTCACCGCTTGCCACAGACGTGCAGCCACCTCGCGAACAACGCCGAATATCGGCGCCGCCCAGACCGCACGCAGCCCGGTTTTTCCCGGAAAGGCGTCCTGGGGAACAAGCCGACGGCCTTGATGTCCGGTATCCAGTTCCAAGGGACCGGCAACGAGCATCGTCGCGCAGCCGCCGGGCTCGCTTGTCTCCTTGGCAAATCGCAGCGCCGATTTTTTCGATAGGAAAATGCCGCCGGTACGCGCCTCCGCGTCCTGCGCGACCCACAGCCCATGTCTATTCCGGCCGATATAGAACAGCGGAATGGCTTCGTTGATGACGGTAGCGTCCGGACGTCGTGGCAGCGCCCCCGGCCGGCCCGCCGACGTTTGACGGGCGGAACCTGGCTCATGGCCTCCGTAAGCGAGGCAAAGGCCACCCAGCGATGCGGCTCGCTCTCGGCATTGTCTCGTCATCACCCGCTCCTCTCGATTCCGGCACGAGCACATCGTGACTATTTGTGCTCTCGAATCGCATAGGAATTCGAGATAGAAGGGCGGCAAACTTCATAATGGCGGCATAAAGAATGAGTTCCAGTGTCCCGTCCCCGTCATGCGGGATGGGGTGCTAATATCGCTGCGTGGTCCTCCGCCGGCGAATCTTGGAGTGGGATGAATGCACAGCGCGAGCCTTGATCCAACGGCGATACTCAATCACGCGCTTGAGATTGCGACGCAAAATCTCAGGGTGGAAAAGCTTCTCATTCAGCTTGGCCTCGATCCCGCAAACGTCACCTACGATGCGGTATTCAACCGCCTCATCGACATCGGGCTGGCTAACATCAATTTCGCCAATACGCTTGCCTTGACGGGAGCCATTTTCTACGTCGCGACGCTGATGGTGCGTACCATCGTGCCGCTGCGCATCATCGGCATCATCAGCAATGTGTTCTTCATCGCCTACGGCGCACTGTCCGGATCGGCCGCGACATTTTTTCTTTACCTGCTGTCGCTGCCCATCAACATCATCCGGCTGCGACAAATGCTGACCCTCGTCAAGAAAGCGCGACTCTCCTCGCAAGGCGATCTGTCGATGGACTGGCTCAGGCCCTTCATGAGTCCGCGAAAGTACAAGACCGGCGATGTGCTGTTCCGTAAGGGCGACCAGGCCAAGGAGATGTTCCTGACGGTCACCGGCAAATTTCTCGTGACTGAAATCGGAATTGAACTGCCTCCGGGGCGCATGATGGGCGAGCTCGGCTTTGTCGCGCCGGAAAACAGGCGCACACAATCCGTCAAATGCATCGAGGATGGAGAAGTTCTGACCATCACTTATGAAAAGCTGCTGGAGCTTTATTTCCAAAATCCAGAATTCGGCTACTACTTCCTTCGTTTGACCAGTGAGCGGCTGATGCAGAACGTGTCACGGCTCGAAGGGTTGCTGGCAGCAAGCAAAACGCCATCGCGCTGATGCAAATCTGCGGGGCCTGCGAATTCGAGGCGCCGCGAGGCCCGGTTTCACAAAGAAGGCTACTGAAATAACCGTACCCACCACCGGCGCGTGGGATTTGAACCAATTCTTTTCGCGATCGAGCGCACTATTGCGGCGAATTCGTCGAGGTGAGCGTTTTCAGTCGGGCGGAATACGACGTGTTTAGTATCTAACAGCGGTGATTTTGGTTTGATGTGGAATACGACTTTGTCTAGGACGCCCAGATCCCTGAGCACGATTTCAAACTCGGTGGGGAAGTGACCGGTCAGCTTGTAAGCACCCAGGATTCCCAGCGCGGCGTCGTAGGTCCGCGACTGGGAGATTTCCAACATCTCCTCGATGTTTCTCGGATCTACTGTCCGGTGTGTCGGGACGGATGTCGTCGCGGTATCAAGAGGAAGCGTACCCATAGCGGCCTGATCTCGCGGCAATTTCGGCTGACCGTGACGTGCCTACCGAGGCATACGAATTCAAGATGAGTCCGCAATCGCCCTCATAAACACGGCATAGTGGGCCGAGCCGCCAAGAGAGGGCGGGTGCTCAGGCGAAATTATCGCAGCAGATTGCGACGCCGGCGCCGACGGCAATTTGCGGCACGCTCGAAGCAACCCGCGGCGCGACATCCGTCATGCGACGAGCTTGCAGAAAAGCGCGCAGGATCGCGAGCGGCATCGTCTCGTGGCTGCCGTCGGCCGTATCATCGTAGGCTTCAGGCAGGCTAGGCTGTCGCGACAGCGAGCAGACCCACTCGCCGCCATCGTAAGCGAGCCGCCGCAATGTCCACGCTGGCAGTTCCAGGGCGATAAGCGCCACCGCGGCATCGGTCCAGGCGCCGGCAGCAATCAACCTATTGATCCGTTCGGCCTTTCCCGACATCAGCGGAATGCGGATGCACGCTGTAGCGACTATTTGCGCAAACAGATCCTCCACCGGAGCCCGCCGGAACTCATCATCGAGCCGATCGAATAGAACTTCACGGTCGCCAGTAAATGCCATGGTGCCTGCTCACGCTGGCTGGGCGTCATGCCGCTGAACGCAAGATGGCGCCAAGAACCATAAAGAAACCAGAGCACCCGACTCTCGACCGTATAGGGACGGCATAAAGGTCGCGACACTTATGCCTCGCCTATAACGACGCCTGCGATCTCGTCTGGAAATTCTATGCACTCGTCCGCCATATATTGGCAGCAATGGCGATGGTGCGACCATGAACACACATTTTCGGGCCGGTAGTGACGCTCGCGCAATCGGCAGCGTTCAGAGCAATCCCATTCGAAGATTGATGAACAGCACTGTCGGCCGATCCGACGAAGACAGAGGACAATCGCCGTTTTCACCGCTGCTCTGCATTTTTCTGCTGCTGGGAACCGTAATACTCGTGAAGTTCGGCGCAGCGCTGCAATCCCTTCACCTTGTCTACTGAAGATCGCCGGAGGTCCCCATGAGCGCGCTCAACATTCGACAACGCCTGCCGGAACTCAATGCGGAGATTACGGCGAGCGGTTCGAGACTGCCGGCGCCAAGCCCAAGCGAGCCATCGCCGACCCGATCGGACGAACCGACGACCATGGACCGGGCCGATACCGAAAGCCCCGCCGCTTTAGGCGACGCTTATCCCTATGTGATTCGCCGGCCGCGGCTGTCGCGATACTACTAGATCGGGCCGGCGCCTCAGGTTGCAACCGCGCCGTCAGCCTCAAGTTTCGCCAAGCGCTGCTGCAATCTGGCAACGTCCTCTTTTGGTAAATGCGCGGAACATCCAGTCGCCACGCGCCGAGCGCGCTCGACGAGCTTGATGCGCAGATCGGCGTGCTCTGTGGCGCTGGCGATATCCTTGTACGCACGCATTAGTCGCAGGCTCACCGCGACATCGGCTGAGGCGTAGTGCCGGATCTGCTCGAACGCGGTATCGAGCAGGCCGTCGAAGCCGATCCACGGCACGTACAGTCGCAACACGTGCGGCGGCGCATAATAATGCGACGGCGGCGGCAGGCGGCCGATCCACACGATGATGATTCGACTGAGCTGATCGACGCAGCTGATCGCCGTGCTCGGATCGTTGACGGCCGGGGACATGGCGCGCAACGCGATGTCGACGATCTGAATAATGCCGAACTCGACGTCCTGCTGCATGGTGCGCGTCGGGCCGATATCGAAGGCGGCGATAAGGTGCAGTGCGCCGTCAGCCGGCAGCCGATCAGGTCTGGTTACGCGAGCGAGTGGGATGCCGGCTGGCACAAATTGGCCGACACGGCGCTCCAAATGCAGGGAAACGCGGTAGGCCTGCGCCAAAGTGATAAGCCGCTTGATGTCCACGTAACGGATGTAGCCGGAATGGCGATTAAGAATGGCGGCGCCATCCTTTGCAGGCGACGCTTCGTTCCGCTCCGTCAGCGGAAACTGACCTCGCGGATAGGGCATGAACTCATCGATGACCAATTCGGTCTCACGGGCGATTCGATCGACGATGTGATTGACGCTGATCGATTGGGAAATGTGATTGATGAAATAAATCAGCCAGCCCACGCAGAGCAATGCCAGCACCATCGCTCCCGTTACTGTTGCGACGGGCACGAATGGATGCGGCAACGCCCGAGCGGCGGGCAATGCCGCCATGCAGTAAGAGAAGGTTCCAAGGAAGACGCCTAGAGTCCACTGTGTGGTGCGGTCCCTGATAAAACTGATCAGGATGCGTGGCGAGAATTGCGTCGATGCCAGCGTCAACGTCATCAGGAGGATCGCGAACACGATCGAGACCACCGTCATAATCGACGTTGCGATGCTGCTGAGGATGAGCTGCGCAACCCCCGGATCCTGATGCGACGGAAACAGAATGTTCGGAATCCAGGCGCTGATCCCGGGCGCCGATTCTTCGAGCGACGACAGCACGGCGCCCAAAACGCCGAGGATCACGGCGATCACCAGCGGCCGGATAAGAAAACCGCCGCGAAGTGCGTAGGCCGCGGAGCGAAACAGGACAGGCAGGCGCTCGAACATTTTGGGGTGCCTCAACCGGCGGGAACGGCATCGAGGGCCTCATCCCGACCAACCCGATCGCAACTAACAGTCGGGACCGATTCCTACGGTCGTACCGCCTCGGCGGACAATTTGTATGAAATCTCTGTGACTTCCTAGTATCGCCACTGCGGCCAAACACCGAGCATCTGGAGTTCTTAGCGGCACACTCAATTAGAGCATCCCGGCAGGGCGTCATGTTGCTCGCGGAAACCGGCGCGAAGCGACTACTGTGGCCATTCGAAATATCATCAGTTCAACTATTTGCCCGCAACAACGATTCGGCGGCAAATCTTTATAGCATTCCTATACGTTTCGACTCCTGCCCCTCTCGAATTCCTATGCAAAGGATGACAGCTAAGCGAGGGTGAAAAGGGCGGGAATTCGTGCGCGACTTTGATCCAAATCAAGGTCGCATATCGCCCTTGATGCTATTCATATAAAGGGCGATTTTCATGTCCGGAGCATTCCGATGATGGACGTCATCATGGTGGCGATTGCGTTCGCCTTCTTCGCGGTGTCGATCGCTTACGTCTATGCCTGCGAAAGGCTTTGAGGAGAGACGCCATGGTCTTTGACTATTCACTCGCCGCCATCGTGACCGCAGGGCTGCTGTTTTACTTGATTTACGCCCTGCTCAAGCCCGAACTGTTCTGAAGGAACAACGACCATGACCGTCATCGGCTGGGTCCAGATTCTGCTCTATTGCGCCATCATCGTCGCGATCACGCCGGTGCTTGGCGCCTATATGACCCGCGTCTTCACCGGCGAACGCACCTTCCTGTCCCCAATCCTACGGCCGGCCGAGCTCGCAATCTACAAGACTGCCGGCGTCGACGAGCGGCAGGAGCAGCACGCCGTGACCTATACGGTCGGCATGCTCATTTTTCACCTCGGCGGCCTGTTTATCATTTACGCGCTGATGCGGCTGCAGGCCCTCCTGCCATTCAACCCGGCCGAACAATCGGCCGTTTCTGAGGACCTGTCGTTCAACACGGCGGTCAGCTTCATCACGAACACCAACTGGCAGAACTACGGCGGCGAAAGCACGTTGTCGTATCTGGTGCAGATGCTCGGCCTGACCCATCAGAATTTCCTGTCGGCGGCAACCGGCATTGTGCTTGCGGTTGCGCTCATTCGCGGCTTTGCCCGGCACTCGGTGCGCACCGTCGGCAGTTTCTGGGTCGATGTCACCCGCTGCACGCTTTATATCTTGCTGCCGATCTGCGTGCCCTATGCGCTGTTCCTGGTCTGGCAGGGCATTCCGCAGACACTCGGCGCCTATGTCGACGCAACGACGCTGGAAGGAGCCAAGCAGACTATCGCGGTCGGCCCGGTGGCGTCGCAGATCGCCATCAAAATGCTCGGCACCAATGGCGGCGGCTTCTTCAACGCCAATGCTTCGCATCCATTCGAGAATCCAACGGCGCTGTCGAACTATGTGCAGATCATCTCGATCTTCGCGCTCGGCGCGGCGCTCACCAACGTGTTCGGCCGCATGGTCGGCAATCAGCGCCAGGGCTGGGCCGTACTTGCCGTCATGGGCGTGCTGTTCATTGCCGGCGTGTTCTTCTGCTACTGGGCCGAAGCCCACGGCAACGACGCGCTCAACGCGCTCGGGCTGACCGGCGGCAACATGGAGGGTAAGGAAGTCCGCTTCGGCATCGTTGCCTCGGCGCTGTTCGCTGTCATTACCACGGCTGCCTCGTGCGGCGCGGTCGATGCCATGCATGACTCGTTCACCGCGCTCGGCGGCATGATCCCGCTGATCAATATCCAGCTCGGCGAGATCATTGTCGGCGGCGTCGGCTCGGGCATGTACGGCATG
>DATJYT010000070.1:0-7434 GCA_035499475.1 Xanthobacteraceae bacterium
ACGCAAGGACAGCGCCGCGGCCAAGGGCGCGCATGACGCTTTTCACGGGCTGTTCCTCGCCGGCGCCCGCAATCCGCTCCTGGTGGCGATGTTCAATCAGGCGCAGGGCGCGCGGCTCTCCAACGTTTCGCCGAAGCACAACAGCTTCTACGACCCCCGCCATCTCGACCAGCACCGCGCGCTGCTGCGCGCGCTACGCAAGCGCGACGCCGGCGCCGCGCGGGCCGTCGTGCGCAAGCACTTCGAGAGCCTCGGTCTCATGCTCGCGGTCGCGGCACGGGCCAAACGCAAGTCACAACCGTCTCAGATCGTGCCGCTGCCGCGGCGGGCGGCGCGCTGAGCGCGCGACATTTCAGGTACGCGGGCGCAGCCGCTGCACCTGCATCTGCGCCAGGAACGGCACCAGCGGATGCGCGCCCATCTTCACGATCGACGGCATGTCGAGCTTGATCAGGGCCTCGCGCTGCTCCGGCGGAAGGTGGAAGCGGTCGGCAAAGGCGCCGGCGTCGGCCATGTATTGCGCCCGCATGTCGGCGTCGTGGGCAAGGCCGTGCAGTGCCGAGGTGAGCTCGACCAGTTCCGGCTTGATCGAAGGATAATGGGCGGCGTGGTTTTGTTCCGCCGCGCCGCCGATCCAGGCCAGCGAGGCATAGTTGTGGTGCCAGCTCGGATCCATGGAGACGACATCGGGCTTGCGCTCGCCGAGCGCCCCCGCGGCGCAGGCCCAGCAGCTCAACTCGATATTGCCGGTATCGTCGAGCTCACCCTCGTCGTAGCCGATCAGCGATTTCAGGTTGCCGGCGGCGAGCTTCTCCAGCACGCGCTTGTCCCAGGCGAGCTCCGGATTGGAATAGCGGTCGGTGCCCGGGAAATGCGACATGCCGCCGCTCGACAGGATCACCGTCTTGAGGCCGAGTGCCGTTACGGTGCGCGCTACCGCCTGGCCGAACTGGTAGCAGCGCTCCATGGTCGGCTGCGGCGGCAGATAGGCGTTGACGTAGATCGGCAGCACCGGTCCGGTGTGGCCGAGATGCGTCAGCGGAATGCCGATGGCGTAATCGATTTTCGCCGTCGAGCTGAAAGCCGGATCGAAGTTCTGTCGATAAAGCTGGCGCACCAGTTCGAAGCCGATCTCGCTCGGCACCTTCCAGTGGAATTTCCGGCCGGCGAACTCGCCCGTGGCCTCGCCGCCGACGTGGACAGTGAAGGGCGGCGCGGTGGTATGAAAGAACTGCTCGGCGTGGTCGTTGGAGAATATGATCCAGAGATCGGGCTCGAGCGCGCGCAACCGCTTGCCGACATCGGCGGCGACCTCGCGCACATGGGCAACCAGCGCCTTGTCTTCGGTGTCCGGCATGGTGAAGAACTGGGGCGCGTGGGGAAGCATCGCGCCGCCGATCACGGTCGACATCATGGTCAGTCTCCTTTGCCGGAAAAGTATCGCGCATGGAAAAGAACAACAAGACACGTGGTCGCAGCGGCCATGCGTGCGCTCGGCTTCCCAGGTCCGTGCCAAGCCGTTAGTTTCGCATCATTCAACGATTGAGGTGAGGCAATGGTGGAGGTGCCGATAACGATCGCCTGCGGCAATTACGACCGCACCAGCGCGATCAGGGACGGCAGGGTCAAGGTCGAAGGCTGCGCAGTCACCTATCTGCCGATGTACCCGGAAGAGATTTTCCACCGGGCCTTCAAATTCCAGGAATTCGACGTCTCGGAAATCTCGTTCTCGAGCTACATCCGCACGGTTGCGGCCGGGACGTCCGCCTATATCGGCGTGCCGGCTTTCGTATCGCGCATATTCCGCCATTCCGGCATCTACATCCGCAAAGGCTCCGGCATCGAGAAGCCGGAAGACCTGCGCGGCAAGCGCATCGGCGTGCCGGAATATCAGATCACCGCGGTGGTGTGGATGCGCGGCATGATGCAGCACGAATACGGCGTGCCGCCGTCGGAGATCCATTGGCGCAGCGGCGGCCAGGAGCAGGCCGGCCGCCACGAGCGCACGCCGCTCAAGCCGATCCCGGGCCTCGACCTCAAGCCGATCGGCGACAATCAGACGCTGGTCGGCATGCTGCGCGACGGCGAGCTCGACGCTTTGTTCACGGCGCGCGCGCCGTCATCGTTCCTGAAGGGTGAACCGCACATCCAGCGGCTGTTTGCCAATACGCGCCAGGCCGAGCAGGCCTATTATAAGAAGACCAAACTGTTTCCGATCATGCACCTGGTCGGCATCCGCAAAACGCTGGCCGAGAAATATCCGTGGCTGGCAACCAGCGTCTACAAAGCATTTTGCGAAGCCAAGGCCCTGGCGATGATCGATCTGCGCGACGTCAACGCGCTGATGGTAACCCTGCCCTGGCTCGAAGCCGAGACCAACGAGACCGCCGCCATCATGGGCGAAGACTTCTGGAAATACGGCATTGATGAAAATCTTCCCGAGATCGAAGCTTTGACGCAGTACATTCACGAGCAGGGCCTAGCCGACCGCAAGGTCAAGGTCGAGGAGCTGTTTCATCCTTCGACGTTCGATATTTCCAAAGTGTGAGGCGCATCATGGCGCAGAGCGGCAATCGCGTGATCGTTTCGGGCTGCGGGCCGGTGGGCGCCGTGATGACGCTCGCGCTGGTCAAGAAGGGCATTCCGGTTACGCTGATCGAGCAATTGCCCGACGCGGCCGAGGATCAACGCGCCGCCACGGTTCATCCGCCGACGGTCGAGATGCTGGTTGGGCTCGGTCTCGAAAAGGAAATGTTTTCCGAGGAGCCGTCGGGCGGCATGCAGGCGCCGCTGTTCCACTTTCGCGACCGCGCCACCGGCGAGCTGATCGCGGTGTTCGATATCAGCATGCTCAAGGGCGAGGTGCCGTACCCCTATGTGCTGCAATGGGAGCAATACAAGCTGGTGCACGCCGCGCTGCCCTACATCAAGGCGAGCGGATTAGGCGAAGTGCGCTTCTCCACCAAGCTCACCGGTCTCACGCAGAGCGCGGATCGCGTCGAGGCGACGGTGACGAATGCCGCCGGCGAGACCGAAAAACTGGACGGCAAATATCTGATCGGAGCCGACGGCGGCAGCAGCACGGTGCGGCGGCTTGCCGAGATCGATTTCGAGGGATTCACCTGGCCCGAACGCTTCATCAAGATCGGCACCAGCTTCGACTTCGGCACCACGGGCCGGGGCTACTGCACGCGCAACTATTTCTCCGACCCCGATGAATGGATCAATCTGTTCAAGGTCAAGGGCTATGGCCCGCCCGGCATCTGGCGCGGCGTCTTCCCGGTGCCGGAAAAGGAAACCGACGAGGAAGCGCTGAGCATGGCGGGCATTCAGCGCCGCCTGCAAGGCATTCACCAGAAAAGCGGCGACTACGAGATCCCCTACTATGCGCTCTACGCCGTGCATCAGCGCGTCGCCGCCACCTTCAACAAGGGCCGTGTGCTACTCGCCGGCGACTGCGCTCACGTCAACAACCCGATCGGCGGCATGGGCATGAACGGCGGCATTCACGATGCGCTCAATCTCGCCGACAAGCTCTCCGACGTATGGTTCGGGCGCGCCGAAGCAAGCGTACTCGATCGCTACACCCGGCAGCGCCGCAAGGCGCAGGTCGATTACGTGCAGGCGCAGACGATCCAGAACAAGAAAGCCTTGGAAGAAAAGGATCAGACCGTTCGCCGCAGGCACTTGGACGATTTGCGGCGCACCTCCGGGGACGTCGCGCTGCACAAGAAGTTTCTGTATCGCAGCTCGCTGTTCGACAGTTTGAGTTCGGCGAATGCGGTCGAGTGAGTGGAGGCGATCGGCGCGCGCAGCGGTTGCAGCGATCGTACTCTAGCGCTGTGGATCGGACGGTCCCAGCACTGGAATATTCCAAAATTCGATAACGACCCAAAATACCTTGCCCGCTACCGAGCCTGCTCTCTGCAGCAAGGGCCACTTCGGCTGAAAGGTCGCAGTCGCAACGGTAATCATCGCCTCGGCGTATGCCGCATTGGCAAGCTCTCGTTGGGAAAGTGAGAATGCTGCGACGGCGCCGCGATTTTCCTTCTGCATTTTCATCCCCACAGCATGATCGCAAATTGAGGGAGGTTATTTTCGCCGACGGCCCGACGATCAGACGCGAGCAACGAGATAACGAAACTTGTTGTTGAGGCGATATTCTCCCGAAGGCTTGGCGTAGGGTGCAATCGACGCCGCGACGGCTTCACGCGCGCGCTCCATGCTGCTGTTGCGAATTGCACGCTCGGCGGGTCCGGAGGACAACATGCCGCGGAGCGCTGTTTCGAGGTTCGGAAAGCTCCAGGGGCAGTCCACGTCCGTGATCGTGATCGGGGTCAGGCCGGCATCGGCGACCAGCGCCTTTAAATTGGATTCCTCGGACAGAGCGAACGGGCCGGGCGCGCCCGGCGGCGGCGGCGGCATCAACGCGCCGAGGGCCTTGAGGTGACCGGCCGCGTCGCAATCCTCCGGCAAGCCCCAGGTGGCGACAACGATGGTCCCGCCCGGCCGCGCGACGCGGCGCGCCTCGCCGAGAGCGTTTCGCGGCGATGCCGCATACTGGAAGGCATTGAAGCCCGTCACCACGTCGAAGCTCGCGTCGGCGTGAGGCAGCGTCTCCATTTCCCCCACGCGTATATCGCGGCCCGGCAAGCGCTCACGCGCGATTTCGATGAAGGCCGGGGTAGCATCGATGCCGGCGACGTTCGGGATCTTTTGCGAGAACACCGCGACGGCGAGGCCAGGTCCGCAGCCGATATCAAGGCTCGATTTTGCATTCGCGAGTTCGGGGCGGCCGAGTACGCTCTGATAGAGCGGTCGAAAAAAGCCCTCCATCAGTTCGGCGTAGTCGCGGGCCCGCGCGTTCCATAAAGCCCCCTGCACCTGGGCAGAACCGGTAGGCCGGGCGTTGGCGATGTCGTTCATCTTTGCCTCCTCTGGCGCCATGTGGGCGAACTGGGTCATGGCGTGAACCATGCCACGAGGCGGACATCGCTGCTTTCAGGCCACCTTAATTTAGCGTCAAGGCAGCCTTCATAATGGTGTTGCCAACGAGCGCGACGCGGTATCGTGGACTTGATCGATGTGGCGCGGAGGACGCCCGGATTGCAATATCGCTTCGAAGAATATGCGCTCGACACCGGCTTGCGCGAGCTGTGGTGCGGCACGGAGCCGGTGGCGGTCGAGCCGCAGGTCTTTGATTTGCTGGAATACTTGATCCGCCACCGGGACCGCGTCGTCAGCAAAGACGATTTGTTGGCTGCCATCTGGCATGGCCGGATCGTTTCGGAATCGGCGCTGACCACGCGCATCAATTCGGCGCGTACCGCTGTCGGCGACAGCGGCGAAAATCAGCGTCTGATCAAGACATTCCGCGGCAAGGGCTTGCGGTTCGTCGGAAAGGTGCACGAACAGACGGCTCCCTCCGAGACACACTCGGGCATTGGCCAGAGCGCCTCGCCGGGCGGGCAACCATTGCTCTCCGATCAGCCGTCGATCGCCGTCCTGCCGTTTCTGAACATGAGCGGCGATCCCGAGCAGGATTATTTTGCCGACGGCATGACGGAAGAAATCATTACCGCGTTGGCGCGGTTCAAAAGCCTGTTCGTCATCGCACGAAACTCGAGCTTTAACTACCGGGGCCGGTCAGTCGACATCAAGGAGGTCGCTCGCGAACTTGGTGTCCGCTACGTGCTTGAAGGCAGCGTCCGCAAGTTGGGCGATCGCGTGCGTATCACCGGTCAGCTCGTCGTGGCCGAAACCGGCACCCACATCTGGGCGGAGCGTTTCGATCGCCTGCTGTCCGACATTTTCGATCTGCAAGACGAAATCTCGGAGAATATCGTCGGGGCGGTCGAACCCGAAATCCTCTCCGCAGAGGTGCGCCGGGCGCGCGGCAAGGGACCTGAAAGTCTCGTGGCTTACGACTGCGTCTTGCGGGCCTATCAGCACCTGTGGATTCTCACCCTTGAGGACAACGACAAGGCGCTGGATTTTTTGCGCCAGGCGATCCGGCTGGCTCCGGACTATGGACTGGCCTATGCCTACGCCAGCTGGGCCGACCTTTTCCGCGTACAACTCACGCAAGCCGCGTCGCTTCGGCCGTTGCTCACCGAGGCGTTGTCGTTCGCGCAGCGCGCGGTCGAGCTGGAGCCGTCGGATCCTCTCATTCAGACCATACGCGCGGCGTGGCAACTCATGATCGAGCGTGACTTCGACGGCGGCGTCGTCCGTCATGAGGAAGCCTTCAGGAAGAATCCGAACTCGGTGTGGATATGCGGGGCCAACGGGTTCGCACATTGCCTGTGCCGTCAGCCTGAACGCGCGCTCGAAATGGTTGAACGCGCACGGCGCCTCAGCCCGCATGATTCCAGTATGTTCCTCTGGCTTCCCGGCGGCGCGATCGCCCATCTCTTGGCCGGGCGTCCGGAACAGGCGATCCGCTGGACCGAAGATGCGCTAGCGCTCAACCCCCGGCATTTGATCTCGCTGTTGCTGCGCGCGGCCGCCGAGGTCGCCGTGAAACGGGAGGCGGCTGCGCATCAATTTGTCGAACGCATGCGCGCGATCAATCCGAAGCTGGACTTGAAGTTCGCCAGCAAGATGCTGCCGTTCAAATATGCGGACGATAAGGAGCGGATTCTGTCCAGTCTTCGCAGTGCCGGCTTGCCTGACTGAATTCTTTCGTCGGCGGTGCCGGCGCTTCAGCGTGGCGGTTGAGGCAGCAATTCCTTGCCCCATTTCTGCTCGATCGCGCGGGCCTCGTCCGCCGACAGCGCCGACGGCGGCGGAAATTCGTCCCGCCACGCGAACGGCCTGCACGCAT
Organism: Xanthobacteraceae bacterium; assembly: GCA_035499475.1. Lineage (GTDB taxonomy): Bacteria > Pseudomonadota > Alphaproteobacteria > Rhizobiales > Xanthobacteraceae > BOG-931. The sequence continues at coordinate 6,827 of DATJYT010000070.1, forward strand.
CGATGATCGCCTTGGAGTGCGAGGTGACGCCGCGCTCCTTGTTTTGCGGCGAAATGCGCGGATCGAGCGCCGAGCTCCAGGCGTTGCGCACGATATCGATGCCTTCGGACGGTTCGCATCGGGTCGCGACCGCCCACATGACGTCGGCGAGGTTGGAAGGATCGATGTCCTCGTCCACCACCACCACGACGCGTGCCATATAGCTGTGTGACGCCGCCACCAGGCCGGCGCGCTTGGCGTGGCCGTCATAGCGCTGCCGCAACGCCACGACCGTCATCAGTTGCGAGACGTGCTGCCAGGCGCCGACCACGTCGGTGACGCCGGCGGCTTCGAGATTGCTCCAGATCGTCGCAGCCCGGAACGGCAGGCCGAAATGGAAACGCGGCGGCTTCATCGGCGGCGAACCGAGCAGGATTGGATCATTGCGGTGATGGATGGCGGTTACTTCCATCACCGGACCGGGACGCGCTGCGGCGGCGTAGTAGCCGGTAAACTCGCCGAACGGCCCTTCAGGCAGCGTCGCTTCGCTCATGGGCAATAATCGGCCTTCGAAAACGATTTCCGCCAGTGCGGGGAGCGGCAGGCCGGTTTGTGGACCGGCATACACT
>DATJYT010000071.1:0-8676 GCA_035499475.1 Xanthobacteraceae bacterium
CCGAAACGGCCTCGCTCAATGGCCGGAACAACAGGGAGGACATCATGTCCGTAGGGATTTTCCGGCGGCTCGCCGCCACGGCCGCTGTGCTCGTCGTGTCGAGCGGCATCGCCTTCGCGCAATCCAAGGTGACGCTCGCCGTCGGCGGCGGCTCGTGCCTCTGCTATCTGCCGACCATGCTGGCCAAACAGCTCGGTGAATACGAGAAGGCCGGTGTGCAGGTCGACGTCGTCGACTTCAAAGGCGGCTCGGAATCGCTCAAGGCCGTGATCGGTGGCTCGGCCGACGTCGTGTCCGGCTATTTCGATCACTGCGTCAATCTCGCCGCCAAGGGCCAGCATTTGCAGGCCTTCGTGGTCTACGACCGCTTCCCCGGCCTTGCGCTGGTGGTGTCGCCGAAGCACGCAGGCGAGATCAAATCGGTGAAGGATCTGGCCAACAAGAAGGTCGGCGTCAGCGCGCCGGGGTCCTCGACCGACTTTTTCCTGAAATATCTGCTGAGCCAGAACGGCGTCGATCCGAATTCGGTCGGCGTGGTCGGTGTCGGCCTCGGCGCGACGGCCGTCGCCGCGATGGAGCAGGGCCAGATCGATGCCGCGGTCATGCTTGATCCGTCGGTCACCGTGCTGCAGGGCCGCAACAAGGAGCTGACGATCCTGAGCGACACGCGCTCGCAGAAGGACACGCTCGCTGTGTTTGGCGGCGAATATCCCGGCGGCGCGCTCTACACCAAGGCGGACTGGGTCGCCGCGCACCCGAAAGAAGTGCAGGGCATGACCAACGCGATCGTGGCGACGCTGAAGTGGATCCACTCGCATACGCCGGAAGAGATCGCCGACAAGATGCCGCCGGAATACGTCGGCAAGGATAAAGCCGGCTACATCGCGGCGCTCAAGAACACGATCCCGATGTACTCGCAGACCGGGCTGATGGATCCGAAAGGCGCCGCCGCCGTACTGGCGGTGTTCTCCAAGTCGTCGCCCGATGTGGCGAAGGCGAATATCGATCTGTCGAAGACCTACACGAACGCGTTCGTCGAGAAGGCCGGCAAGGGGATGTAGTCCCTATTTCGATCTCGCGATAAATGGGCGCGGCGGGAACTTTCCCGCCGCGTCTGTTATTGTGGCGGCGCATGAACTTGCTTTCCATTCAGTCGCACGTCGCCTACGGCCATGTCGGCAACTCGGCGGCTGTGTTCGCGCTCCAGCGCATCGGCGTCGAGGTGTGGCCGGTGAACACGGTGCAGTTCTCCAACCACACGGGATACGGCCAATGGGGCGGTCAGGTCTTTGACGCCTCACTCATCCGCGATGTCGTGCGCGGCATCGAGCAGCGCGGCGTGCTGGCGGAGTGCGACGGCGTGCTCTCGGGCTACATCGGATCGGGCGCGATCGGGGACGCTATTCTCGATGCGGTGGCAATTGTCCGGCGCGCCAATCCGGCGGCGAAGTATTGCTGCGACCCCGCGATCGGCGATGCCGGGCGCGGCCTGTTCGTGTCCGAGGCTGTGGCCGAGTTCATGATCGGCAAGACCGTGCCCGCCGCCGATATCATCACGCCGAACCAGTTCGAGCTTGAATACCTAATCGGCCGCAAATGCAGGACGCTCGGCGATGCCCGGTCGGCCCTGGCGGAGGTGCACGCCTTAGGGCCTCGGGTCATCGTGGTCACCTCGCTTAACGTCGAGGAGACCCCTGACGGCTCGGTCGATCTGCTGGCATCCGACGTCAAGGCCTGTGTCCGCGTGCGCACGCCGCGGTTGCCGCAAAAATTCAATGGGGCAGGTGACACCATTGCCGCGCTTTTTTTCGCGCGCTACCTGCGCGGCGGCGACCTCGCCGACGCGCTTGCGAAGTCCGCGTCCGCGGTGTTCGGCGTTCTGGCAAAAACCGCCGAAGCGGGCGCGCCGGAGCTGCAGCTCGTCGCTGCTCAGGACGAGTTGGTCCATCCGAGCCGCACGTTCGACGCGGAAGTCATCACGACATGAAAGAGGAACCGTCGCTGTTCCAGGTCGAGCGGCTTGAGCTGGTTTTCAAGCCGAAGCCGTGGCCTTTCGCCACGAAGCGGCGCGCCGAGATCGAGGCCTATTTCGCTGAACTGCAGCGCGAGAAACCGGCGATCTGGAACGGGCGCGTGCTGCTGATGCACCGCCAGGTCGTCCGCGACGGCGTGTTCAGCGGCGACTATCTCGAGACCGACTATGCGAGCTTTTCGGCGTGGCGCGCCTGGGGACGGCCTCATGCCGGCGTGCACGATTGTTTCGGCGCTGCGGCGATCATCGCGTCGGATGGGGCTTGTCTGCTCGGCGTGATGGGGGCACAGACGTTCAACGCGGGGATGATTTATTTTCCGTGCGGTACCCCCGACCCCGGCGATATCGTCGCCCGGAACGTTGATCTCGATTTCAGCGTGCGCCGCGAGGTGAAAGAGGAAACTGGCATCGACACCTCGGAGTTCACGGTCGAGCCGGGTTGGACCACGGTCGCGGATGGCGCGCTGATCGCACAGATCAAAGTGCTGCGTTCGCCGCAGACCGCCGAGGCGCTGGCCACGCGCATGCGCGACTATCTTTCGCACGAGAAGAACCCCGAACTATCGGACATTCGTATCGTGCGCAGCCCGCGCGACTTCACGCCCGCGATGCCGACATTTGTCACTGCGTTTCTCGCGCGGCATTTCGGCGTGCTATGAGGTGACAGCAGCGCGCGGAGGTACAATGAAGCTCTACCACGTCGCCAAGCGGTTTCGCGTCGACAAGCCGGATAAATTCCGCCTGTCCAAACATGATCCGGCGGAATGCTACGGGCTTGCCGTGGACAAGCACGAAGCCCAGATCATGCTCGCCGAGGGCGTCGAGCGGCTGACCGAGCTACAGCAACGGCTCTATGCCGAGGACCGTTGGTCGGTGCTGATCGTACTGCAGGGCATGGACGCCGGCGGCAAGGACAGCGTCATCAAGCACGTGATGAGCGGCCTCAATCCGCAAGGCGTCGAGGTGCATTCCTTCAAGCAGCCAAGCGCGGAGGAGCTGCGGCACGACTACCTCTGGCGCGTCGCGCAACGGCTGCCGACCAGCGGCCGTATTGGGATTTTCAACCGCTCTCATTATGAGGAAGTGCTAACGGTGCGCATCCACAAGGAGCTGCTGGACGCGCAAAAATTGCCGAAACAGGTCGTCGACAAGAATATCTGGAAAAACCGGTTCGACGATATTCGCAACTTCGAGCGTCATCTCGTTCGCAACGGCACGCTGATCCTGAAGTTCTTTCTCAACGTTTCTAAGGAAGAACAGCGAAAGCGTTTCCTCGAGCGCGTCGACGAGCCGGCCAAGCGCTGGAAGTTTTCGATGAGCGACGTCAACGAGCGCAAGCGCTGGCCGGAATATCAGGCGGCCTACGAGGACGTGATCCGCGAAACCAGCACGCCGGAGGCGCCGTGGTTCGTGGTGCCGGCGGATCACAAATGGTTCACGCGCATCGTCGTCGCAGCGGCCTTGGTGCAGGAGCTCGAGGCGCTCGACATGCAATATCCCAAGGTTGTCGGGAAAGCGCTCAAAGACCTGAAGAAAGCGCGCAAGGCGCTGAAGGCTGAAAAATAACCGTCACCAGATCAGCGGGATCAGCCGGTAGCGCACGCGCACGCAATACTCCGCGTAGCCTGGCAGGTTGAGCTTGAGGTAGCGCTCCTCGTCGAGCAGCCGCCACGCGAGCACCGGTACGGCGATCACAACGGCCAGCAACGCTCGGTACGACCCGAGAGCCAATGGCATGCAAACCACCAGCAAAAGCGCGCCCGTATACATCGGATGCCGCACCAGCCCGTAAAGCCCGGTCGAAATCACCGGCTGGCCTTGCTCGACGCGGATTGTCGACGCGGCGTAGCTGTTCTGCTTCATGACGATGAAGAAAACGGCGAAGCTTACGACGACGCCGAAATCTGCGAGCACCACCAGCCATGCGGGCGCAACTGCGCCGTGCCAGCGATGGTCGAAGCCGGCCATGACAAGCAGAAGCATGAGCACCGTGAGCAGGAGCGCGATGATGATCTTCTGCGCCGGCTCTTGCTCGGCCGCGGGTCCCGCCTTCATGCGCCGTTCGAGCAGCGCCGGGTCATGGTTTGCGAAATAAATGCCGAGGCCGACAGAGCAGCCGAGAAAAACGGCCAGGAACGCCCAACCCTGCCAATAGGCCAGTGTGCCGGCCGGGACGAAGATGAGCGCCACCACGATCAGCGTGAAGGCGATCTGGCGCGGCCACGTGCGCTTGATCTGCGCGTTCAGTCGGTCGTCCATGCTCATCACTCCGCGTGAACGGGCAACAATGCTGACCTATTCATTGGCTTGATTTGCGCCAGCCCTTTCCGCTAGAAGCGTGACCGTCGCAAGGGCGATTAACGCGGACTTTACCTTGTTCCGCGACCTTGATGCGAACGATGAGGGTGATTTGGAAGCCATGACGACGCGCCACGATATCCGCGCGATCGACCGGACGGCCGCCACGGCCGGTTCCGCGGCTACCCTCATTCTGGGCTCGCTCCTTCTCCTTATCCGCCCCTGAGGGCCGGCTGGGCAATTCACGCCTGGGCACTCGGGGGACGACGGAGACGAAACCCCAATAGAGCGCCCGGAGCGGCGCATTGATCGAGAAGGACCGACTGCCATGACTGCCAAGACCCAATCCGACAAGGATCGCGTCGTCATATTCGACACGACGTTGCGCGACGGTGAGCAATGTCCCGGCGCGACCATGACCCACGAGGAAAAGCTCGAGGTTGCCGAACTCCTCGACCAGATGGGCGTCGACATCATCGAGGCTGGGTTCCCGATCGCGTCGGACGGCGACTTCGCCGCCGTCAATGAGATCGCCAAGCGCGCCAAGAACTCCGTGATTTGCGGCCTCTCGCGCGCCGCCTTCAAGGATATCGACCGCTGCGCCGAAGCCATCAAGCCTGCCAAGCGCAAGCGCATCCACACCTTCCTCTCCACCTCGCCCGTGCACATGAAATACAAGCTCCAAAAGGAGCCGCACGAGGTCTACGAGATGGTGATCGCGCAGGTCACCCGCGCGCGTGGCCATACCGACGACGTGGAATGGTCGGCGGAGGACGGCACGCGCACCGAGCTCGATTTCCTCTGCCGCTGCGTCGAGGCCGCCATCAACGCCGGCGCCACCACCATCAACATCCCCGACACCGTCGGTTACGCGACGCCCGAGGAATACCGGCGTCTGTTCGAAACGGTGCGCCAGCGCGTGCCCAATTCCGACAAGGCGCGCTTCTCGGTGCATTGCCACGACGACCTCGGCATGGCCGTGGCCAATTCGCTCGCCGGCGTGCAGGGCGGCGCGCGCCAGATAGAATGCACCATCAACGGCATCGGCGAGCGCGCCGGCAACGCCGCGCTTGAAGAAGTCGTGATGGCGATGAAGACGCGCAACGATGTGCTGCCGTATTGGACCGGCATCGAGGCGACCATGCTGACGCGCGCTAGCAAGCTCGTGTCGGCGGCGACCTCGTTCCCGGTGCAGTACAACAAGGCGATCGTGGGACGAAATGCCTTCGCGCACGAGAGCGGCATCCACCAGGACGGCATGCTCAAGAACGCGCAGACCTACGAGATCATGACGCCGGAGTCGGTCGGCGTGAAACAAACCTCGCTGGTCATGGGCAAGCACTCCGGCCGTCACGCTTTCGTGCACAAGCTCGAAGAGCTCGGCTATCAGTTGGGCGCCAATCAGCTTGAAGATGCCTTCACACGCTTCAAGGCGCTCGCCGACCGCAAGAAGCAGATCTACGACGAAGACATCGAAGCGCTGGTGGATGAGGAGATCGCAACCGCTCACGATCGCATCAAGGTGCTGTCGTTGACGGTGATCGCCGGCACGATGGGCCCGCAGACGGCGACGCTCACGCTCGACATCGAAGGCGAGCATGTCACGACGCAGTCGACCGGCAACGGCCCGGTCGATGCGATCTTCAAGGCGATCCGCGCGCTGGTGCCACACGACGCGACGCTCGAGCTCTATCAGGTGCACGCCGTCACCGGCGGCACCGATGCGCAGGCTGAAGTGTCAGTTCGTTTGGCCGAAGGCGGGCGGTCGTTCACCGCGAAGGGCGCCGATCCGGACACGTTGGTCGCGTCGGCGAAAGCCTATCTCGGCGCGCTCAACAAGCTCGCCAGCAAGCGCAATAAGACCCCGGCCATCGAGCGTCGCATTCACTCGACTGACGCCGGTTAGCGCGCTCGAAAGTTCCGAAATGCCGCGCTCCGAAAGGGGTGCGGCATTTTGACTCCTGCGGTTTCGTTCCGCGAATTCGAAAAAATCACATTTTGACCGCATTTCGCCGCGCTGGTGGCAAAATTCGCCTGTACGCAGGCGCTTAATCGACATCGAACGGGGAACTTCAGAAATGAAGCAAGTGATTTTCGCGGGCGCGCTCGCGTTCGCGACGAGCGGCATATTGTTTGTCAACACTCCGACCTATGCGGATGACTACAGCCGCGCCGTGGCGTCGCATGAAACGGCAGCGATCGACATCGGCCGCATCAAGCACGTGCTTCAACTCACCGCCGAACAGGAACGCTATTGGCCGCCGGTCGAGGCCGCGCTGCGCGACATCGCGCACCGGCAGGCGCAGGCGGAACCCGAGGGCTTGGTGCACCGCATCAGCCATCGCGTCGTATCCATTGCGCTCGACAGCGCCGCCGTTACCCGGCTGGCACGCGTCGCGCGTCCACTGATAGAGCGGCTGCGCGACGATCAGAAGCAGGGGGCTTTGGCCCTCGCGCAGGAAATGGGCCTTGGGCCCGTGCTCGCCGCGCTCAACTGAGCGCGGCTCGCCTTTCCTTTCGAACAATTTGGCTGCGGCCGAGGCCGGATTCCCGCTTGCCGGGAACCCGGCCTCATGTCATTCTGATTTCAGCGTAACCGGCTGATAAATCATAACAACGCCGGACAATCGTCTCATAGGGAGGAAGTCATCGATGCGTAAGTGGATTCTTGCCGCGGCAGCGGCGGCTGTTCTTGCGGCGCCCAGCCTCGCAATGGCGCAGTCACCCATCATCATCAAATTCAGCCACGTCGTCGCCAACGACACGCCGAAGGGCAAGGGCGCGCTGAAGTTCAAGGAACTTGCCGAGAAATACACCAACGGCAAGGTCAAGGTCGAAGTTTATCCGAACTCGACTCTCTACAAGGACAAGGAAGAGATCGAAGCGCTGCAGCTCGGCTCGGTGCAGATGCTGGCGCCCTCGACCGCCAAGTTCGCGCCGCTCGGCGTGAAGGAATTCGAAGCGCTCGACCTGCCGTGGCTGTTCAAGGATGACGACGCATACGCCAAGGCGATGAAAGGTCCGGTCGGGGTGTGGCTGTTCAAGAAGCTCGAGACCAAGGGCATCACCGGCCTCGCTTATTGGGACAACGGCTTCCACATGGCTTCGGCCAACCGTCCGCTCATCAATCCGTCGGACTTCCAGGGCCTGAAGATCCGCATCTCGGGTTCGAAGATCGCCGATCAATATTTCCGCGAGCTCGGCTCGATCCCGCAGATCATGGCCTTCTCGGAAGTGTATCAGGCGCTGCAGACCGGCGTGGTCGACGGCTGCGAAAACACCCCGTCGAACTATCTGACGCAGAAGTTCCATGAGGTGCAGAAGGACATCACCGTCTCCAATCACGCGCACCTGCAATACGCGGTGATCGTGAACACCAAATTCTGGAGCGGTTTGCCGGCCGATATCCGCGGCCAGCTCACCAAGGCAATGGACGAGGCCACCGACTACACGAACTCGATCGCCAAGAAGGAAAACGAGGACGCGCTCGCGGCCATCAAGGCGTCGGGCAAGACCACGCTGCACTACCTGACGCCGGAGCAGAAGGCGGCCTGGCAGAAGGCGATGCAGCCGACCTACAAGTGGGCCAAGGGCCGCGTCGGCCAGGAAGTGCTCGACCTGGTCGCCAAGGAACTCAACGTTCAGATGTAATTCCGGCAGCCGAGCTGCCCAACAATAAAAAGCGGCCGGGAGTCGAACTCCCGGCCGTATCGTACTGAGGGTGGGGATGCTTAAGGGCTTCAATCGCGCACTCGACCATTTGGAAGAGTGGCTGATCGCGACGTTGATCGCGGCAGCGACGCTGTTGATTTTCTTCGCCGTCGTGCATCGCTACGGCACCGGCGTCTCTATTAATCTCGCCAAATGGACCGAGGCCCACGGCATCCCCATCCTGCCGGCGATTCTGCACGCGGTCTATTCCTGGCTCGCCGGCCTCGATGTGTCGTGGGCGCAGGAACTCTGCATTTTCATGTTCATCTGGATGGCGAAGTTCGGCGCCGCTTACGGCGTCCGCACCGGCATCCACGTCGGTGTCGACGTGCTGGTGAACCTGCTGCCGCCGAAGTCGCGCAAGGGCGTGATCCTGTTCGCGATCGGATGCGGCGCCTTTTTCACCGCGATGATCGCGGCCTTCGGCGTCACCTTCGTCGACAAGATGTTCGCGACCGGCCAGCAGTCCTACGACCTCGAATGGCCGATGTGGGCAATCTATTCCGCCATCCCGCTCGGTTCGGGGCTGATGTGCTTCCGCTTCCTGCAGGTGGCATGGTGGTATTATTGGACTGGCGAACTGCCGCATCACAGCGAGGCAAAGGTTGAGGGCATCGAGGCGACCGACGCTCTGC
>DATJYT010000072.1:0-25677 GCA_035499475.1 Xanthobacteraceae bacterium
ACTCTCCAAGTCGTTTCCCGGATGCAAGTGCAGCTCGGAGCGGTACACCGCTCGGGAAACATCTAACGGGGACAGGTTTCAGCCTCGTGAATCGAACGCCGCGATTTCACGGCACGCTGTCAAAGGGTTATCCGGTCGATTTCAGCAAGGTCGGCGGCTGAAAGGTTCCAGCCGACGGCGGCGGCGTTCTGTTCCACCTGCTCGGGCCTGGTGGCGCCGGCGATGATACTGGAAATGTAGGGTCGGCTGGCGAGCCAGCTCATGGCCAGTTCGAGCAACGTATGGCCGCGTTGCGTTGCCAACGAGCCGAGCGCCTCGACGATGCGCCAGTTGCGCGTGGTGAGCAAGCCGGCGGCATGGCGCGCACTGTTGGCAAGCCGCGTGCCGGGAGGCAGCGGCGCGCCGCTCTTGTACTTGCCGGTGAGGAGCCCGCTCGCCAGCGGGAAATACGGCAGCAGGCCCAGGCCGTCCCTGCGCATGACAGGGACGAGGTCCTTTTCGGGATCGCGCTCAAGCAGGCTGTATTCGTCCTGACAGCAGACGAAGGACGCAAGGCCGAGACGCTGCGCCACGGCTTGCGCCTCTTCGAGTTGCACCGCCGAAAGATTGGAACAGCCGATGAAGCGCACCTTGCCGGCCTTCACCAGTTCGTCGAGGGTGCGCAGCGTCTCCTCGATCGGCGTCTGCGGGTCGGGCCGATGCAACTGATACAGGTCGATCCAGTCGGTCCGCAGCCGTCGCAGGCTCGCTTCGATCGCCTGCGTGATGTAGCGCCGCGACGCGCCATGAAGTTTGCCGGCATCGTCCATCGGCAGGCCGAACTTGGTGGCGAGTACGATGTCCTTTCGGCGCGCGCCGAGGATCTTGCCCAGAATCTCCTCGGAACCGCCTCTGTTGCCGTAGGTATCGGCCGTATCGATCAGGGTGATGCCGAGATCGAGCGCTTTGTCGATAACGCGGCGCGAGGCTTCAAGATCGATGCGGCCACCGAAATTGTTGCAGCCCAGGCCGACGAGAGAAACCTCCGGGCCGGCGTTTCCGAGCTTGCGTTTCTGCATGATGACATCCGTCATGCCGGAGACGACGGATATATGTTTTCAGCCGCTGACGTTATAGGCGGCGATCGCGGCCATGTTGACGAGTTGCGCGTCATTCGCCGACAGCGGCACAATCTGCACCGAGCGATCAAGCCCGACCAGCATCGGACCGATCACATTGGCACCGCCGAGCTCCTGAAGCATCTTGGTGGCAATCGAAGCCGAGTGAAACGCCGGCATGATCAGCACGTTGGCGGGTCCCGATAGGCGGCAGAACGGATAGGCTTCGCGCAGCTCCATGTTCAACGCCACGTCCGCCGCCATTTCGCCGTCGTATTCAAAATCGACACGCTGATGATCAAGCAGCCGGACCGCCTCCTGCACGCGCTCCGAGCGTTCGCCCGGCGGATGCCCGAAGGTCGAAAAGGCCAGCAGCGCGAGCCGCGGTTCGTAGCCGAGCGAGCGCGCGACACGCGCCGCCTCGATGGCGATCTCGGCAATCTCCTTGGCGTCGGGCATTTCGGTGACCGCGGTATCGGCCACCAGCACGGTTCGGCCCCGCGCCAGCACCAGCGAAACGCCCATCACGCGGTGGCCCGGCTTCGGATCGATACAGCGCCGCACGTCTTCGAGCGCCACCGAGAAATTGCGAGTGACGCCGGTCACCATGGCATCGGCATCGCCGAGCGCGACCATGCAGGCGGCAAAATGATTGCGGTCCTGGTTGACCATGCGCTGGCAATCGCGCTGCAAGTAGCCTTGGCGCTGCAGCCGCTCGTAGAGATAAGCCGCATAGGCGGAGTTGCGCGACGACAGCGCGGCGTTGATGATGCCGATGCCGCCGCCGAGCTCGATGCCGAGCGCCCGGGCCGTCTCGCGCACCCGCGCCTCGCGGCCGACCAAAAGCGCTGTGCCGAGCCCCTGGTGCACAAAGGTCGCCGCGGCACGGATCACCTGCTCTTCTTCGCCTTCGGCAAAGACGACGCGCCGCGGCCGGCGGCGCAAGCGTTCGTAAACGCCCTGCAACACGCCCGCGATCGGATCGAGCCGCGTGCGCAATTGCTGGCGATAAACCTCCATGTCGGCGATCGGGTGCCGCGCCACCTTCGAATCCATGGCGGCCTTCGCCACGGCCGGGGGAATATCCGAAATGAGCCGCGGATCGAACGGCACCGGTATGATGTATTCGGGTCCGTATTTCGGCCGCGCACCATAGGCCACGGCGACCTCGTCCGGAACGTCCTCGCGCGCCAGCGCGGCCAGCGCCTTCGCCGCCGCGATCTTCATCTCCATGTTGATGGCCCGCGCGCGCACATCGAGCGCGCCGCGGAAGATGTAGGGAAAGCCGAGCACATTGTTGATCTGGTTCGGATAGTCGGAGCGCCCGGTCGCCATGATGGCGTCGGTACGGACTTCGGCGACCTCCTCGGCGGTGATCTCGGGGTCGGGATTGGCCATGGCGAAGATGATCGGCTTGTCCGCCATCGATTTCACCATATCCTTGGTCACCGCGCCTTTCACCGAGAGGCCGAAGAATACGTCGGCGCCGGCGATCGCCTCGCTGAGCGTGCGCGCCCTGGTCTTCACGGCGAAGCCCGATTTCCACTGATTCATGCCCTCTGTGCGGCCCTCGTAGATGACGCCCTTGGTGTCGCACAGCATGAGGTTCTCAGGCCGGAAGCCGATCGCGCGCAGTAGCTCGAGGCAGGCGATGCCGGCGGCGCCGGCGCCGTTGCAGACGAGCTTCGTATTCTTGATTTCGCGGCCAGTGAGTTCGAGAGCGTTCATTAGGCCGGCGGCGGCGATAATGGCGGTACCGTGCTGGTCATCATGGAATACCGGGATGTCGAGCAATTCGCGCAGCTTCTGCTCGATGATGAAGCACTCTGGCGCCTTGATATCTTCGAGATTGATGCCGCCCCAGCTTTTGCCGAGCAGCTTGACGCAATCGATAAATGCGTCCGGGTCCTCGGTCGAGACTTCGAGATCGATGGAATCGACATCGGCAAAGCGTTTAAACAGCACCGATTTGCCTTCCATCACCGGCTTTGCCGCCAGCGCGCCGCGGTTGCCAAGGCCCAGAATGGCGGTGCCGTTCGTGATCACCGCGACGAAATTGCCCTTCGTCGTGTAATCGTAGGCACGCGCCTCGTCGGCGGCGATCGCCAGCACCGGCACGGCGACGCCGGGCGAATAGGCAAGCGAGAGGTCGCGCTGCGTCGCCATCGGCTTGGTGGCGACCACTTCGAGCTTGCCGGGGCGACCTTGGCTGTGAAACAGCAGGGCTTCCTGGTCGGTGAAAGTCGGCCGGTTCGAGCGGCCGCCGTTTTTGGAAGCCATTTCAACTCCCTATCCATCGCGCCCGGATCGCGCGCGATCCAAGTATTTTGCAGTGACACGGGGAAACCTTAGCGAACCCGGCAGCTATCTCAAGTGAGCGAACGACCTTGCAACGCTGCGGTGCCAAAAATGCCTCACGTGCGCCGCATTGAACAAGCCCGCGCGGGAGAGTAATGCCTGCACTCGATTTCCGCTTTCTCGGCCCGCCGGCATCGCCATGATCAGATTCCTGTTTCGCTTCATCGGCCTTTGCCTGCTCGCGACCGCCTTTGTGTTCTTTGTGTATGACGGCACAAAAACCATCGCTAACCAACAGCTCTTGTTCTTCAAGTTCAGCGACGCTTGGGCGATGATCGATCAGAACACCCTCTTGCTCCTGCAACCGATGATCGAAAGGCACGCGCCGCATTGGCTGTGGGACCCGGTCACAACCTCGATCCTCAATTCGCCGGCATGGCTGGTGCTGGCTGTCATTGCTGGCATACTCATCCTGCTCGGCCGCAAGAAGAAGCCGCTTATCGGCTATGCGCGTGATTAAGTGCGCAACGACCGAGCGGCAAGAATAGCCGAGTAAGGGGAGTGCAATGTCCGCCAATGGATACGACTACATCATCGTCGGCGCCGGCTCCGCCGGCTGCGTGCTGGCGAACCGCCTGAGCGAGGACGGCAGCGCCAAGGTGTTGCTCATCGAAGCCGGCGGCAACGACTGGCACCCTTACATTCACATCCCGCTCGGCATGGGCCGCATGCACGACTACGGCATGTTCGACTGGGGCTACGAAACCGATCCCGAGCCCAACCTCAACGGCCGCCGCATCGAGGCGATGCGCGGCAAGGTGTTGGGCGGCTCGTCGTCCATCAATGTCATGGCCTATACGCGCGGCAACCGCGGCGACTACGACCGCTGGGGCCAGAAAGGCGCACGCGGCTGGTCCTATGCGGACGTGCTGCCCTACTTCCAGCGCTGCGAAACATGGCAAGGCGGCGCCAACACCTGGCGCGGCGGCCAGGGGCCCCTCGGCACCGAGTTCGCCAAGACCCAGGACCCGCTCTACGAAGCCTGGATCAAGGCCGGAGAGGCGTCGGGCTATCCGTTCAACCCGGACTACAACGGCAAGCAGCAGGAAGGCTTCGGGCGCAGCCAGTACACCATCCGCAACGGCCGGCGTTCTTCCTCCGCCAACGCGTTCCTGAAGCCGGCCAAGGGGCGGAGCAATTTGACTGTCGCGGTCAACGCGCACACCACACGCGTAGTGCTGCAAGGCTCGCGCGCGACCGGCATCGAATACATGCAGGGCGGCGCCAAGATCCAAGCCGATTCGTCGCGCGAAGTGATCCTGGCCGCCGGCGCATTCAACTCGCCGCAGCTTCTGATGCTGTCCGGCATCGGCCCGGCAGAGCATCTGCGCTCGCACGGCATCAATGTCGTTGCTGATCTGCCGGTCGGCCGCAACCTGCAAGACCATCTCGGCGCCTATATGACCTATACGCGGCCAGACCCGGGCGCATTCCACCGCGAGATGCGTTTCGACCGCATGGCGATGAGCATGGTGCGCGCCTACCTGTTCGGCACCGGTCCGGGGACCGTGGTGCCAGGCGGCCTGCATGCCTTCATCAAGACGCGGCCAGAGCTTGCGGTGCCTGACATCGAGTTCATGTTCCGCGGCACCGCCGCGGCGCCGCATCTATGGTTTCCGTTGGTGCGGCCGCCATTCCTCGACGGCTTCGGCATACGGCCGACGCTGCTACATCCCGACAGCCGCGGCGAAATCCTGCTCGGCAGCGCCGATCCATTGGCGCCGCCGCGCATCGTCTATCGCTTTTTCACCGCGCCGAACGATTTGCCGACCCTGCGCGAAGGCTTCAAGCGCGCCCGCGAGGTCGCATTTCAGAAAGCGATGGACCCGTTCCGTGGCGAAGAGATCGGGCCGGGACTGAAAGTGAAGTCCGACTCCGACATCGACGCCTGGCTGAAAAAAGTCGTCATCACCGCGCACCATCCCGCCGGCACTTGCTCAATGGGCCATGACAGCGTGCTCGATCCTGACCTTAAAGTCAGAGGCATCGAGGGGCTTCGCGTCTGCGACGCTTCTGCCATGCCGGACCTCGTCTCCGCCCACATCAATGCCTGCGTGCTGATGATGGCCGAGAAGGGCGCCGATCTCATTCGCGGCAAGCCCGCGCTGCCGCGAGCAGAGGCGGCGTAGGAGGCTATCGCGCCGCGAAAGTCTCCTTGAACAGCTTCGTCCATCTGTCGCCTTCGTCGAGATATTTGGCGACGTCGACGAGAATCAATCCGGGCGGTGGCTCCTTGACGGTGCGGTTGGTCGGCACATTGCCGCGAGCGGCAAGGATGCGCTCGCCTTCGGTGAGGTAGAAATCCATGAACAGTGCCGCGGCGTATGGATGCGGCGACTTGGCGAAAACGCCGATGCCGGTCGGCAGCGCGATCGCCGGCGGCAGCACAACGCCCTCGATCGGAGCGTTTTTCATCTTCAGCTCATTGACGCGATAGCCATAGACCGTGAGCCCCAGAGGCACTTCGCCGGCAACCACCAGGTTGGACAAAAGCGTATGGCCCTTGCGGATCGACATGCCGTTCGTCGCGACGATCTTGCGGAACAGCGGCAATGCCTTGTCCTCGCCCATGGCGGCGGCTACGGACATCAACCAGTTGCCGTCATCGGCTTCGATTCCGAGCTTGCCGCTCCACTTCGGATCGGCGAGGTCATCATAGGTCTTCGGCGCATCGACCGGCTTGACGATGCCGGTGTTGAAGGCCGCAGTGAAAATGCTCAGCCGGTCCGTGACCCAGCCGCGATGCGGCACCACCGCCTGCGGCATCAATGCGGCAAATACCGGCGATGACATTTCCTGCAGCAATTGCTCGCGCTGCAATCCTTCCATTTCGGTGCCGGCGGTCTCAGCCACATCGACGTCGTAGCGACCGCCATGCGCTTCGGTGACAGCCCGGCGCAGGACATCCTCGGAGCTGCCGCGCCAGAGTTGCACCTTGACGCCGTAGGCCTTCTCGAAGGCGCCGGTAATCGCAAGGGTGTCATTGACCTCCGCCGATGAGTAGAGCGAGAGGGTGCCCTCCTTTTTGGCGCCGTCGATCAATCGCTGGGTGCGATCGGGCCCGCTATAGCCGGCGATGTCAGCGATGGTTTGTGCGTCGGCAGGACGTGGGGAAGCTGAGGCCAAAAGCAAAACAAAGACCGCAAACGAATGCGCAGCGATACGCATGATCATCACGCCGCCCGCGGCGGCAGTTGCGCGGCCTCGGCGGCGTAGACGTCGTCCATCCGCGGCTTGAGGCCGTGTTTGGCGAGCGCCTCAGCGAACAATTGACGCACGCGCGGGTGCTCGTCGGCATAATCGATCTGCGTGCCGCCGAGGCGGCGGCTGATCCACGACACCGGCACGCCCTGACCGTTGCGCGGCGACCAATGCTTGAAAGCAAGGTAGCGGGCCGGTATCGGACCCGAATTGAAGTGCTGATGGTTCCAGGCGTTCGGCGGCACCACCAGCGTGCCGACCTGCCATTCGAAGCGTTGCGGCTCTTCACCTTCGGGCCACATCAGCGAATAGCCCTCGCCCGAGAGAATGACGACGTGCGCGCCCGGCCCGTGGGCGTGCGCCTTCTTGTAGGTGCCGATCGGGAATTGCGAGATATGACTGGCGATGGTGCCGCGCGCCATGTTGAAGCGGATATGGCCACCGCCGGCGCCGCGCTCCCTGGCGGTGATGAGCGGCAGGTTGACCGCATCCGGCACGAAATTGGTGCGCAGCAGGAATCCGTCCTGCTCGCCTTTCGACGAGAAATAATCCGGCTCGCCGGAGAAGCGGTTCTTGAAGTCGTAGGGGCAGTCGAAGACGAAATCGAGATCGTCGTAGCGGTTGATGACGGACGGCGCATTGGTCACGGCAACGAAACGCACAGGCTCCTGGCCGGAGCCGTTGAAGTGCTGGTACCAGCAGTTGAGCGGGATGGCGAAGATCGAACCCGCCTTCCATTCGAAAGTGATGCGGCTTCCCGCATTGTTCCACACGGTGGTCGAACCGCGGCCGCCGAGGATCAGCAGCATTTCCTCATAGAGGTGATGGGTCGGCGGCAGCGTCTTGCCAGGCGCAATCTCGCAGACATAGCAATCGTTGGAGAAGCGCGACGCCTCGTGATTGATGTAAACGCCCTTGGCGTCGCGGCGCGGCCATGGCTTAAGCTCAACCGTGCGCAGATTCCGCACGTAGTGAGCGCCGATGATGTCGAGCCCGTCGCTGCGCACCAGGCGCAGATAGGGCGAATCTTTCTCGGTCCTGAACTTGTCTGCCAATTCCTTGGTGGCGACGGCGTCTTTCGCCGAAATGACGGCATCCATCGACACGGTGCTCTCCCTTCGCGTTTGCTCCACGTTTAGCAGCGGCAGGTGAAGTGCGCCAGCAGCTTCGCCCCGCTACAATGCGAGTGCGATGCCGGCCAAATCCCAAAAGCGACGCCCTCTGCGACGCCTCGTCGTGCTGTGCGTGATCGGTATCGCGGCCGTATTGATCGCTCCCTACATGATCGCGCCGTTTTACCGGTTCGTCGATCCGGTCTCGACGCCGATGCTATGGCGCTGGGCGACCGGAAGGCGCGTTGAGCGCATCGCCGTTCCGCTCAGCCGCATTTCGCCGGCGCTGCCGCTCGCCGTGATCGTCGCCGAAGACGGCACCTTTTGCCATAACCGCGGCATCGACCTCGGCGCCATGCGGGAAGCCTTGGAACAGAGCGGCGACGTCAGCGAGGCTCGCGGCGCTTCGACGCTGACTCAGCAAGTGGCGAAGAACCTCTTCCTATGGGAGGGACGAAGCTTCGTCCGCAAAGCGCTCGAAATCCCATTGGCAATCTGGCTCTATCTTGTGCTGCCGAAGCACCGCGTGCTCGAAATCTACATGAACATCGCCGAATGGGGGCCGAACGGCGAGTTTGGCGCCGAGGCCGGCGCCCGCTGGGCCTTCGGCAAATCGGCGCAAAATCTCAACGCCCGGGAAGCCGCGGAAATGGCATCCATTCTGCCCAACCCGGTCAGCCGCAGCGCCAAGTCGCCGGGGCCACTGGTGCGCCGGTTGGCCGGTCTTTATGAGCGCCGTTCGGCCGATTATCCCGGCCTCGATGCCTGTATCCGCGCCCACTAGCCTTATCCGGGTCCTTCCTCTATAAGCCCCCACAATCCAACCGATACTGGAATATTCAGAGGAGAATGGCGCCATGGCCGTTCCGAAAAGAAAGACATCGCCGTCGCGCCGCGGCATGCGCCGGTCCGCCGATGCGTTGAAGGCGCCGACCTATATCGAGGACAAGGATTCCGGCGAATTGCGCCGTCCGCATCACATCGATCTCAAAACCGGCATGTATCGCGGCCGGCAGGTGCTGAACAAGAAGTCGGACACGTAGATCCGCTGTTTCCCGCGCTGCATCACGGCAAGGAGCGAAAGCGACGAAGCCAACCGCATGCTTCGCTTTCGCCGGCAATGACAGTCGTCAGCGCTGCGCCAGCGGCATGCTGGAGAATGCAGAAGGGGCCGGATAAGCTGCCCAAGATCACGGGGCCCGCGGCTCCGGCCTAGAGATGCGCGCCATGTTTGTGCTTGGCTTTCCCCTGCTTCTCGTCCCCTTTGCGATCTACAACATGATTGCCTTTCTCACGCCGGGCGTGAGCTGGACATCATCGGTCACGACGGTTCACATGATGTCGGGCCAGGACTGGGTGCTGACCTGGGAAGACCTCCTGATCGCGTTCTCCATTTTGCTGCTCTGGGTCGAACTCATCAAATCGACCCGGATGGGGACACGCACGATTATGGATCATCTTCTGGCGATGGCCTTGTTCGTCGCCATGCTGGTGGAATTTCTACTGGTGCAACGCGCCGGAACGTCGACGTTCTTCCTTTTGATGATGATCGCGCTGGTCGACGTGCTCGCCGGCTTTATCATCAGCATCCGCGGCTCCCAGCGTCAGGTCGAGATCGAGGCCCCTGAACACGGCTGAAAAGCCCCACTCGACAACGCCGATCAAAGCGAGCGGGACAGCATCAGACCGGTGCCTGCCGGCCGATGATCGATGGCGTTGTAGGCTGTAACTGCATGCTCCGGCGCGGCACGGCGCAGCACGCGCGTTTGCGGTAGCCGCGCGGACGTCGCAACAAGCTGGGCGAGGAAGTCGGCGCGCGGACGGCAAGTTGCATACGCGACCACGTTGCCTCGATGGGTCGCGGCGTCCCGATCAGGCGTGAGCAACGCAACGACGGCTCGGTTCACGTGCACTCCCTGTGCCAAAACGGGACACTGTGTGGCCTCTAGCCGGGAGCTCGCAAGCCATGTGCCACGTCATCGCTGGCAATCCAGGCCGCGTGCGGGATTTTGCGAAATCTTAGGGTCCGATCGCTAGCTTTGCGGCGCGAAAGCCGTCTGCCATCGCCCGTCGCGGACTGCATCGATCCCGAATTGAGGCGACCTTGAACAACGACGGTCCGCAAGATTCGCTCCCGCACAGACCTTCCGATGCCGGCAATGTGAACGGTGAGCCAGCGCCAACGACGACGCCGTCAACGATCGATGCCGCGCAAATCCTCGCCTCGGTCGGCGAAGTGCCTTACGCGTGGCACATCGCGAGCGATGCGCTGTCGTGGGGCGTGAACGCCGCAAGTGTTCTGCTCATTTCAGATATCGCTTCGATTTCGACCGGATGCGGCTACGCACACTATCTCGAACCCGAGAACGCGCAGGCGCGCTTTGACGCCGTCACGCGATCGGGCCGGCGCGACGAAGGCCATGGCGTCGGCTACCAGATTCAATATTGCATCCGGCCGCAGCCCGGCTCCGAAACAAGGCTCTGGGTCGAGGACTCCGGCCGCTGGTTTGCCGGCGCCGACGGCCGGGCGGAGCGCGCGCACGGCATCGTGCGTGTCATCAACGAACGCTATGAGTACGAACAGCGGCTGAGTTTCCTGGCACGCTGCGACGGGCTCACCGGCGAATTGAACCGTCACCATCTCAATCAGGTCCTCGAAGACACCATCGACGATGCGTTGCGGTCTCGTTCGTCCTGCGGTTTCATGTTGGTCGCGATCGACAGTCTTTCGCGCATCAACGAATCCTATGGCTTCGACGTGGCCGATCAGGTGATTGCCGCGGTCGCCAAACGCATTCGCACCCGGATGCGGGGCAAGGACACATTGGGCCGGTATTCGGGCAACAAATTCGGCTTGGTGCTGCGCGATTGCACACCCGACGATCTGGCGATTGCCGGCGACCGTCTCCTCGCCGGGATTCGCGACGAGATGATCCCGACCAGCGCGGGCTCAATCGCGGTCACGATCACCATCGGCGGCGTCACCGCGCCCCGCCACGCGAGAAGTCTCGCCGAGGTTTTGGCGCGCGCGCAGGAAACGCTCGACACCGCCAAAACCAAGCGGCGAGGCTCATTCCTCGCCTACCAGCCCAACATCGAACGCGAAGCGCTGCGCCGCGACAATGTGCGCGCTACCGACGAGATCGTCGCCGCGCTCAATGAGCGGCGCATTTTTATCGCCTACGAGACCGTGGCCAAAGCCATGGACCGGCAACCTGCATTCTATGAGTGCCTGATGCGCATCCGGCGTGCCGACGGCGGCTTGATCGCGGCAAGCGACATCGTCCCGGTGGCCGAGCGTCTCGGGCTGGTGCGACTCCTCGACCATCGCGTGCTTGAACTCGTTGTCGATGAATTGATCGCCGCACCGTCGTTACAGGCGAGCTTCAACGTCTCGCCCGCCTCGACCATCGATCCGGACTGGTGGGCGGGCCTCGGTTCGCTGCTGCGCACGCATCCGGGCGTGGCGGAGCGGGTCATCGTCGAGATCACTGAAAGCGCGGCGATCCTCGATATCGATGAAACGCGAGGCTTCGTCGCCCGCGTCAAGGATCTCGGCTGCCGCATCGCCATCGACGACTTCGGTGCCGGCTACACCTCATTCCGCAATCTGCGCAAGCTTGGCGTGGATATCGTCAAGATCGACGGCACGTTCGTACAGGACATCATGCGCTCGGAGGATGACCGCGCTTTCGTGCGCACCCTCATCGATCTTGCTAAGCGGCTCAAGCTCGCCACGGTCGCGGAGTGGGTGCAGAACGAGCAGGCGGCGAGAACCTTGGAAGCCTGGGGCTGCGATTATCTGCAGGGCGCGCTCGTCGGCTTGGCCACCACTACACGACCCTGGCGCGCGGACCTCGCGCAGGCGATGTGAGAGAATATCGGGCCGGCCGCCTAGCTGTTGCCGCCCTTTTCGCTGAGACGATCGACCTTGCGCTGCATCTCTTCGAGCTGACGCTTGAGGTCGTCGATGTCGCCGGTCTTGGCCGACACCTTTGCAGTCTCGGATGCCGCCTCTTCGTTTTGGCTCTCGCGCCGCGCAAACGGCGCGAACATCGCAAAGGCACGCTCGAACATTTCCATATTGCGCCGCACCTGCTCCTCGAGCGAGGTGAACGCGCCGACGCCGAACGCCTGCGCCATCTGCTGGCGAAATTTCTCCTGCTCGCGGGTCAGCGATTCGATGGAGACTTCAAGATAGCGCGGCACCAACATCTGCATGCTGTCGCCGTAGAATCGGATGAGCTGGCGCAGGAACGTGATCGGAAGGAGATTCTGCCCTTCCTTGTTCTCCTGCTCGAAGATGATCTGCGTAAGAACCGAGCGGGTGATGTCTTCGCCGGTCTTGGCGTCGTAGACCACGAAGTCCTCGCCGGTCTTGACCATGCCGGCCAAGTCTTCGAGCGTCACATAGGCGCTCGTCCCGGTGTTGTAGAGTCGCCGGTTGGCGTACTTCTTGATGGTGACCGGCTCTGCGGTCTTGGTCATTGCTTCTGTCATGGGGCACCGGACGCAGGCTTAAACACAAAATAGGCCGTTTCGCGGATCGCGGCTACCGTTATTGTGGCGCCGAGGCGCCGGACAGGAAGAGAAGATATGTCGGGTCGCAATCCCTGGCCGCATTTCAGCGATGCGGCCGCTTTGAGCCTTGTCGTCGGCCGGACGCCTCCCTATGACATATATTCAGTAGCCAGCGGCGCGCCCGCGCCGCAGTTGCCCCCAACGACCGGAAGGATTTCCTATGAAAGACGATATTGTCATTGTTAGTGCGACCCGAACCCCGGTCGGCGCCTTCAACGGCGTATTCGCCAATTTGCCCGCGCATGAACTGGGTAAGACGGCGATCAAGGCCGCGCTCGATCGCGCCGGCGTTGAGGCACCGCGAGTGTCCGAAGTGATCATGGGACAGATCCTCACCGCCGGGCAGGGCCAGAATCCGGCCCGCCAGGCTTCGATCGCCGCCGGCGTTCCGGTCGAGACTCCGGCTTGGGGCGTCAACCAGCTTTGCGGATCGGGGCTGCGCTCGGTCGCGCTCGGCTACCAAGCCATTCTCAACGGCGATTCCGACGTCGTGGTCGCCGGCGGCCAGGAATCCATGAGCGTCGCGCCGCACTGCGCCCACCTCCGCGCCGGCGTGAAGATGGGCAATTTCGAGATGATCGACACCATGATCAAGGATGGCCTGTGGGATGCCTTCAATGGCTATCACATGGGCAATACCGCCGAGAACGTCGCGAAGCAGTGGCAGATCACCCGTCAGCAGCAGGACGAATTCGCGGTCGCGTCCCAAAACAAAGCCGAGGCAGCGCAGAAGGCCGGCAAGTTCAAGGACGAGATCACGCCGGTGACGGTGAAGAGCCGCAAGGGCGACATCGTCGTCGACACGGACGAATATCCGAAGCACGGCACCACGCTGGAAGGCATCGGCAAGCTGCGGCCTGCCTTCGACAAGGAAGGCTCGGTGACGGCCGGCAATGCTTCAGGCATCAACGACGGCGCCGCCGCCGTCGTACTGATGAAGGCGAGCGAAGCCGCCAAGCTCGGCAAGACCCCGCTAGCCCGCATCGTGTCTTGGGCGCAGGCAGGTGTCGATCCGAAGATTATGGGCACCGGCCCTATCCCGGCCTCGCGCGCGGCTCTTAAGAAAGCCGGCTGGAACGTCGGCGACCTCGATCTCGTCGAGGCCAACGAGGCATTCGCCGCGCAGGCCTGCGCCGTCAACAGGGACCTTGGCTGGGACACCAAGAAGGTCAATGTCAACGGCGGCGCCATCGCCCTCGGTCATCCGATCGGCGCCTCCGGCACGCGCGTTCTGGTGACGCTGCTCTACGAAATGCAAAAGCGCGACGCCAAGAAGGGCCTAGCCACGCTTTGCATCGGCGGCGGCATGGGCATTGCAATGTGTGTGGAACGCTAAGCCGCGATCAACATTTTGATTTATCGCATGGCCGGGCTTGTCCCGGCCATGCACGTCTTTAAGCTAGGTGCAAATCTAAGACGTTGAGCAAAAACCCCGGGAGGAAGTCATGGCCCGCGTTGCGTTGGTCACGGGTGGAACACGCGGCATTGGCGCAGCGATCTGCAAGGCGCTCAAGACAGCCGGCTACACTGTGGCGGCAAACTACGGCGGCAACGACGAGGCGGCGCAGAAGTTCAAAGCCGAAACCGGCGTCAACGTCTACAAGTGGGACGTTTCCTCGTTCGAGGCTTGCGCCGCCGGCGTGAAACAGGTCGAGGCTGATCTTGGGCCGGTCGACGTGCTGGTCAACAATGCCGGCATCACGCGCGACTCGCAGCTTCACCGTATGAAGCCGGAACAGTGGACCGCGGTGATCAACACCAATCTGGGCTCGCTCTTCAATATGTGCCGGCAGGTCATTGAAGGCATGCGCGAGCGCAAGTTCGGCCGCATCATCAATATTTCTTCGATCAACGGCCAGAAGGGTCAGTTCGGCCAGGTGAACTACTCCGCCTCCAAGGCCGGCGAAATCGGCTTCACCAAAGCGCTCGCGCAGGAGGGCGCGCGGGTCGGCATCACCGTCAACGCCATCTGCCCCGGCTATATCGCGACCGACATGGTCAAGGCGATGTCGCAGGAAGTGCTGCAAAAGAGCGTGCTGCCGCAGATTCCGATCGGCCGGCTCGGCGAGCCCGAGGAAGTTGCGCGTTGTGTCGTATTCCTGGCGTCCGACGACGCCGGCCTCATCACCGGCTCAACGCTGACGGCGAATGGCGGCCAATATTTCGCCTAACTATATACTTGCTGTACCGGACATTGCGGTTGGCGGATCGGCATGGCGGCAGCACCATCAATTATTGAAAGGCGGGGCGACCAGATGTTGCCCGAGCTCGATCCCTTGGAGATCGAGCGCGTGCGCCGGTTCGGGGAATGTCATTCGTTCGCCAAAGGCGAGGCGCTGTCCACCATCGGTCAAGTCAGCGCCGGACTGATGGTCATTCTCTCCGGCAACGTCGAGGTCAGTCATCTCGATAAAGCCGGCCATCGTGAAACAATCGTCACCCACGGACCCGGCCATTTTCTCGGTGAATTGGCGCAATTGGCCGGACGGCCATCGCTGGCCGATGCAATCGCCTTGGACCCGGTGAAGGCTTTGATTATTCCGCCGGATCGGCTTCGCTCGCTGCTCATTGCCGAGGCCGAGCTCGGCGAGCGGATCATGCGGGCGCTCATTCTGCGCCGCATGGGCCTGTTGGAAACGGGCTCCGGCGGTCCGATCATCGTCGGTCGCGCCGACAACGGCGACGTGCTGCGATTACAGAGCTTTCTTCGCCGCAATGGTCAGCCGCAGCAATTGCTGAATCCGGACACCGATGCCGAGGCGAAAGCGCTGATCGACCGCTTTCACGTCGATCCCGGGCAATTGCCGATCGTGCTTTGCCCCGGCGGGCAGTTGCTGCTCAATCCGAGCGAGGACGAGCTGGCCCGCTGCGTCGGATTGGTTGGACCGATCGATCCCAACCGGCTCTATGACGTTGCAGTCGTCGGCGCCGGACCGGCGGGCCTTGCCACCGCCGTTTACGCCGCATCGGAAGGACTTTCCGCCATCGTGCTCGACAGCCGCGGCTTTGGCGGCCAGGCCGGGGCGTCGGCGCGTATCGAAAATTATCTCGGCTTTCCTACCGGGATCACCGGACTTGCCTTGATGGCGCGCGCCTATAATCAGGCGCAGAAGTTCGGAGCCGAGATGGCAATTCCCGACGAGGTGAGCGGACTGAGCGCCGCCGACGGCGCCGGACACTTCGTGCTGCGATTGCTTGACGGTGAGCGCGTGAGTACGCGTTCGGTCGTCATTGCCAGCGGCGCCCGCTACCGGCGGCTCGGCGTCGAGCACCTACACGCTTTCGAGTCCTCGAGCGTCCACTATTGGGCGACGCCGCTCGAAGCGCGGCTCTGCGCCAAGCAGGACGTGGCGCTGGTCGGTGCCGGCAACTCGGCCGGACAGGCGGCAGTCTACCTCGCGAGCCAGGTCGAGAAGGTCTGGATGCTGGTGCGCGGAGCGGATCTGAATGCGTCGATGTCACGCTACCTGGTGGAGCGCATCGAGAGCCTGCCGAATATCGAAGTGGTGACGCGAGCACAGGTCACCGCACTCGACGGCCGTGACGGAATGCTGGAAGGCGTACGCTGGCGCGTCGGCGCAGCCGGGGAAGAAGTTCGCCGCCCACTGCGGCATCTATTTCTGTTCATCGGCGCCGATCCGAATACCGATTGGCTCGCCGAATCCGGCGTTGCACTGGACGCCAAGGGCTTTGTACTGACCGGCGCCGGCGGCGAACGTCATCCTTTGGAGACGAGCCAGCGTGGCATTTTCGCCATCGGCGACGTTCGCTCGTCCTCGATCAAGCGTGTCGCCGCGGCCGTCGGTGAAGGCGCCCAGGTCGTCGCCGCTCTGCATTCCTATCTGGCCGCGACTGCGGGCAGCCCGGTCACGGCGTCCACCCTTCTGGCGCCAGCTCAAAGTGCTTGAATTCGAAACCGGGCGCGACGGTGCAGCCGATCAGCGTCCAGTCCCCAAGCGTTTGCGCGGCCTGCCAGGCATCGGCCGGCACCACCGCCTGAGGGCGTTCGCCCGCCGCAAGATCGCACCCGAGGGTGACGCGTGCGATGTGTCCCGCACCCGCCGAGATCTCCAGCGCCAGTGCCGCACCTGCGTACCAGTGCCATACCTCGACGGCGTCCACGCGATGCCAGTGTGAGCGCTCGCCGCGCGCCAGCAGAAAATAGATTGCGGTCGATGCGGCGCGGCCGGCTCTATCGCCGGGATAGGGCCAAGGCACGTCGCGAAACGTCTCGCGAAAATGACCGCCTTCCGGATGCGGCTTGAGATCAAGAAGCCGGATGATATCGGCAGCGGTGAGCGCGCTCGTGCTCAAAACCGATTCTTGCGCTCGCGGATTTCCGCGAACACTTGCCACGCCGGCTTGCCCGAAAGCCCCAGCGACTTCGCCACATCGGCATTGTCGGCGCGCAGGAACGGATTGGCTGCCTTTTCGGCGCCGATCGTCGCCGGAATAGTAGCCTTGCCGGCGGCTATGAGCTTTGCGACTTCATCGGCGCGCGCCGCGAGCGCCTTATTGTTCGGCTCGACGGTCTTGGCGAAACGGATATTGGCGTCCGTATATTCGTGGCCGCAATAAAACTGCGCGTCGTCGGGCAAGTTGCGCAGCTTGACGAGCGAGTTCCACATCATCTCCGGATTGCCCTCAATGACGCGGCCACAGCCGATCGAGAACAGGGTGTCGCCGACGAAGGCGAGCTTGTCGGCCGGAAAGAAATACGAAATATGTCCGGCTGTATGGCCGGGCGTGTCGATGACGCGCGCTTCCAGTCCGCCGACCCGCACCGTATCGCCCTCGCCCGCCGTCTCGTCCACATGGGCGATGCGCTGCGCCTCGTTGCGCGGCGCGACGACGCGGCATTTGTGATGCTCCTTGAGTGCGCCGATACCCTGGGTGTGATCGGCGTGGTGATGGGTCACCAGGATGTCGGTCAGACGCCAGCCGGTCTTCTTGAGCGCAGCTTCGATCGGTGCCGCCTCAGGCGCATCGATTGAGGCTGTGGCGCCGCTCCGCGGATCGTGCAGCAGCACGCCGAAATTATCCGTGAGACAGGAGAACAGGTAGGTCTGCGCGGGCATCACACCATCATCCCGGCGGCCCGAAGGGCCAAGCCCGGAATCCATAATCACAGCGACCTAACGTAGGCGCTACCTGCCATTAACCGCAAGATTTGTGGTCATGGGTCCCGGGGCCACCGCGGGGCCTGTCATCTGACCGGCCACTTCCGGCCGGACCCGTTGCGCCGAAATGACCGGGCAATCCATGCTATTTTACCCGTCATGGATGTCGTCGACCTGCGGAATTTCTATGCCCAGCGGCTCGGCGTCGTGGCCCGTCGCTTCATCGGCCGCGGCATTCGCACGCGCTGGCCGGACAGCCGTGGGCTGCGCGTGATCGGCGTCGGCTATGCGACGCCCTATCTCGGCCTGTTCCGCGAGGAGGCGGAACGATGCCTGGCGCTGATGCCGGCGCCACAAGGCGTGGTGCGATGGCCGTCCTCACGCGCGGCATTGACCGCGTTGGTCGAGGAGGACGAGTTGCCGCTGACCGATGCTGCGGTGGATCGGATCATCCTGGTCCACGCGCTCGAAATGTCGGCCGATCCCATGGAACTGTTGCGCGAAGCGTGGCGTGTGCTGGCCCCTGGCGGCCGGCTGCTTGCCGTCGTACCGAACCGCCGCGGCCTGTGGGCGCGCATCGACACGACGCCGTTCGGCCAAGGCCGGCCCTATTCGCGCCCGCAGATCACCCACCTTCTCCGCGAGACCTTGTTCACCCCGACCGGCTGGGGTGAGGCGCTCTACGTGCCGCCGATCGCGCGCGGCTGGTTCCTGCGCTCGGCGGTGGCGTGGGAGCGGACCGGCTCGACCCTCTCGGCGCCGTTTGCCGGCGTCCACATCGTGGAGGCGACCAAACAGGTCTACCGCGCCATTCCGGCGCGGCGGGAACGGCGGCGCTTCGTCCCGGTGCTCACGCCGGCACTGGCGCCGTCGCCGCGCACCGCGGCGCTGCGACTTTCCCCATCGGCCGGAGCGCCGTGGCGGTAACGCACTGTTCTACGGCAGCTTCGGCGCTATTATTGCGGGATCGGCAATTCTACGGGATCGATTGCCGCCGGGAGGACGTCCATGGCGTTGCGCGTGCAGCGGCTTTTTTATCTTGCGATCCGCGCTTTCGTGTTTTCGATGATCGGGCTCGCCGTGGCCGATCCGACGGCCTGGTCACAGTCCGGAAGAACGATCCGCATCGTGCTTCCGGTGCCGCCGGGCGGCAGCATTGACCTCCTGGCCCGCATCCTTGCCGAACACATCTCCAACACGAACGGCCAAAACGTCATCGTCGAAAGCCGTCCCGGCGCCGGCGGCATTATCGCGGCGGAAGCCGTCGCGCGCGCTCAACCTGACGGCAACACGCTGCTGATCAACAATAACGGCATCATCGTCAGCTCAATTCTGCGGAAAGTGAATTACGACCCGCTGACGAGCTTTGAGCCGATTTGTTACCTGGTCACGACACCGCAGATTATCGTGGTCAACAGCGAGACGCCCTATCACACCTTGGCGGAACTTGTGGACGATGCCCGCGCCAGGCCCGGCGCACTGACGATCGCGAGTGTCGGGCCGAACACCACGCAACATATCGGCATTGAACGCTTCAAACGGCTGGCCAAAGCCAATTTGACATATGTGGCTTACCCGGGCGGGGCGACGACCATCAACGCGCTTATCGGCGCGCACGTAACCGCCGCCGTGCTGAACTGGTCGGAGATCGGCGAGCATATCCTGGCGGGCAAAGCGCGCCCGCTGGCCACCATGTCGTTGCAGCACATCGAGCCGCTGCCGGATCTGCCGACGGTTTCAGAGTCCGGCTACAAGGGTTTCGAGACCGATGTCTGGTTTGGCGTGGTGGCGCCGGCAAAGACCCCGAAGGAGACGGTGGCGCAACTCATCGATTGGTTTCAGTCGGCCGTGGTTGCACCCGAGGTCAAAGCCAAGCTCGTCGCGCAGGCTCTTTATCCGCGGCCCAAATGCGGCGCCGCCTTCGACGCCCACCAGCGCCACCAAGCCGAGCTATACACGCAGTTGATCCACGATCTCGACATCAAGGTCGATTAGGCGGACTCACGCCGGGAACGGCCCCCAGGCGCGCTGCACCGCCGGCCGCGCCTCGATTGCGTCATGCCATCGCTTCAGATTGGGATAGTCCTGAAGGCCGATGTCCTTCACGCCATGGATGTGCACGTCCGAATACATGGTCATATCGGCGATCGAGTAGCCGCCGGCGACATATTCGCTGGACGCAAGCTGCCGGTCGAGGATGCCGAGCATATCGCGCAGATTGGCTTCATAGTGCTGCTGCGCGATCGGCGCCTTCACCGGCGAGCGGATCGTCCAGTGCCCGAACTGCTGCGCCAGCGTGGTGAACGTCGCCGAGCCGTAGAACAGCCACTGATCCACTTTGGCGCGTGCGGCACCGCTGCTCGGATAGAACTTGCCCGACTTTTCGCCGAGATATTTCAGGATCGCGCCGGACTCGCAGATGCTGACGCGCGCACCACCAGGCCCATCGTGATCGATAATCGCCGGAATCTTGTGGCCCGGGCTGATCTTCATGAATTCCGGCGACATCTGCTCTTTTTCCCGCAGATTCACCGGAATGATCTTATGCGCGAGGCCGGTTTCCTCGAGCATCACACGCGGTTTATAGCCGTTGTCCGTCGTCCAGGTGTAGCAGTCGATCATCGTGTCCTCCTCAGCGAGTCACTGTTTCTGGAAATATAGTCTAATCGGGCCACGCTTCGGCGGTCACTGAGGCCGCATCGGCGCCAACAAAATCATTGAGGCTGCCGAGCCGGTCGCGTTCGAGCGCCGCAACCAGCGCCTGCTTGATCTCGGCGACCAGACCGAGGCCGCGAAACACCAGCCCGGAATAGACCTGAACGAGGCTCGCGCCAGCGCGAATTTTGGCGAGCGCAGCTTCGCCGGTATCGATACCGCCCGCGCCGATCAGCGGGAACACGCCCTCCACGCGCACATAGGTTTCGGCCAGCATACGGTTGGAGAGCCGTAAAAGCGGCCGTCCGGAAAGGCCGCCAGCTTCCTTGGCGATCTCGGTCTCGCGCAGGCTCGATGGCCGCGTCACCGTCGTGTTGCCGACGATCATGCCGTCAACCCGGCGCGAGCGCGCAATGCCGACGACATCGTCGAGATCGGGCAGCGAAAGATCGGGCGCGATTTTCAACAGCACCGGCGTCGGGCCGGCATTGCGCACGACACGCTCGCGGGCATCGACCACGCGCGCCAAGAGATCGCCCAGGACTTTGGCCGATTGCAGATCGCGCAAGCCGGGCGTGTTAGGCGAGGAAATATTGACGGTGACATAGCTCGCGACCGAGGCAAAGCGCTCGATCAGGTGCACGTAGTCGGCGACCCGATCGGGCGAATCCTTGTTGGCGCCGACATTGATACCGACGATACCGCCCGCGTTGGCGCGCAACGCAAGGCGCTTGAGCACCGTCTCGGCGCCCTGCGAATTAAAGCCCAGCCGATTGATGACGCCGGCATCGGCGTCGAGCCGGAACAGTCGCGGCCGTGGATTGCCGTTCTGGGGCAGCGGCGTGATGGTGCCGACTTCGACAAAGCCGAAGCCTGCGCGCAGCAACGCGTCGGGTATTTCGGCGTTCTTGTCGAGGCCGGCCGCGGCGCCGACGGGATTGGGAAAGTTCAGCCCGAATACGCGCATGGCGAGGCGCTGATCGTCCCGCGGTGCACGGGGCAGCGGCGCGTATTTGAGCATGCGGATCGCCATGCCGTGAGCATCTTCCGGATCGAGCGCATGGAGAAACGGTCGCGCCAGGCGATCGAGCAACCCAATCACGGCTCGAGCTCCGGAAGCGCGCGCCGGCCGCCGACTTCGTCCGGCAGCGACCGCGCCCAGCGCACCGCCGATAGCGGCAATACGCCGTAAAGATGAGGAAACAGGGCGCCACCGCGGGAGGGCTCCCATTTGAGCGGCGAACCCAGCGCAGCGCCATCGACCGCCACCAGCACCAGGTCGCGTTGGCCGGCGAAATGCTTTGCGGCGGTTTCGGCAAGCTGCGCGGCGGTGGAAAAATGGATGAAGCCATCGCGCTCATCGTCGGCGGTTCCGACAAACCGGCCGGTGGCTTTTGTCGCCCCCCACAGCGCCTTCGCGCAGATCTTGTAGATCGTCGTCACCCGTTTGCCGCCCCGCGTCCTTGCAACCTATCGATGCGAGTTTTGGCGTTCAAGCTGCCGACCGCACAGCGATCGCCCCGGCGCCGGCAGGCGCCAAGGACACAAGTTGAGGCTTGAGCCCGCAGGCAATAATTCCTATCATGGCCGTGAGTGGGGGGTGCTAATGCTGACGCACGCGCAGGTCTGGTCGGCCATCGATCGCCTCGCCGCGCGCGCGCAACTTTCGGCCTCGGGATTGGCGCGGCGCGCCGGGCTCGACCCGACGACCTTCAATAAATCGAAGCGTGTAACGCCGGAGGGCCGCGCGCGCTGGCCCTCGACCGAATCCATCGCCAAGGCGCTGGCCGCGACCGGCACTTCCATTGAGGCCTTCGTTGAGCTCATCCAACCGAATGGCGGCGGGATCGCGGCGCGCGGGGTTCCGCTGCTCGGTTTCGCCGAGGCTGGCGCCGGCGGCTATTTCGACGATGGCGGATTTCCAGTCGGCGAAGGCTGGGACGAAATCGCATTCCCGGCGCTCAACGACGAGCACGCCTATGCGCTTGAAGTCTCCGGACAGTCGATGGAGCCAGCCTATCGCGACGGCGACATCATCGTGGTCTCGCCGGCGGCGCCAATCCGCCGCGGCGATCGCGTCGTGGTCAGGACCAAGAACGGCGAGGTGATGGCCAAGGAGCTCAAGCGCAGTACCACGAAATCCATCGAGCTCAAGTCGCTCAACACCGAGCACGCCGACCGCACCATCGCCACCGCCGACGTGCTGTGGATCGCCCGTATCCTCTGGGCGAGCCAATAATCCTTCGGCGTCGATCGCGATCCGATCACATCGGGATCGCGCCTTCAATGCCGGGTCCGACGCGCCGCACGCGAGAGGCCAAGCATCGGGCTCTGCATGGCTTCCATAAGCTTTATCGGTCCGATCGGCTGGGGTGCGATTGGAGACTGTCCATTGCGGGCCTGCTGATGGGGCCTCGACAACCGCAAACCAGAGATGCGTGATGTCTTCGCCAAGCCGTGCTCGGTCTTTTCCCAGCGCTGGGGATCAAGCACGAACTGGTAGAGTGCTCGCCACGCGGCGAGCGACAGCAGGAACCAATAGGCCGGCGTCGCTATCAACACCCACGCATGGGCGGGAATTCCCCGCCGCCGCAGCCCGGTCGCGTCAAGAACAATGGTTGAGACGTAACCGAACAGGAGCGTCGCGCCATAGATTGGCGCGGCGATGCCCATGCCATCGATAATATCCCTCGGCGATTGCACGAGGAGTTGATAGCCGAGCAGAGCCATGAACAACGGATGGACCAGGGCCGACAGCACGTTGCCGGCCAGCAGAAGCTGAAACGACAGCGTGCCAGCGATGCCAAGCTCGGCAACCAGGCGGCGCGGGCGGCGCATATGCACCAACCACGTTTGCATCCACCCTTTGTACCAGCGTGTGCGCTGCCTGAGCCATTGCCCCAAGCGCGTCGGCGCCTCCTCGTAAGTCGCCGACGCCAAAGCAACGGATCGATAGCCGAGCCGTGACAGGCGAATACCGAGATCGGCATCCTCGGTCACGTTGTAGGGATCCCAGCCGCCGACCTTGCGAAGCACCGCGGTGCGAAAATGATTCGACGAGCCGCCGAGCGGAAACGGCATGCGCCGCGCCGACAAGCCGGGCAAGAGAACATCGAACTGGCCCGCATAGCCGGCGGTAAACATGCGCGCCAGCCAGTTGTCGGCGCTATTGTCGATCGTCAACGCCGCCTGCACACACGCCACCCGATCGCGCGTCGACATGAACACATCGACCGCGCGTCTGAGCTGGTCCGGTTCGGGCCTGTCCTCGGCGTCGTAAACGACCGTATAGGAGCCGCGAACGAACGGTAGCGCGACGTTGAGCGCCTTCGGCTTAGTGCGCGGGCCGATCAAGGGGGCCGTGATGATCTCAAACGGCGCGCCCAGATCGAGGCCGGCCAGCGCGGCGCGCGTTTCATCGTCGTCGGGCTCGACGACGAATTTCACGTCAAGTTTTTCGGGCGGATAATCGAACGCCTTGATCGCGTCAACGAGGCTCTCGACAACGGCCGCTTCGCGATAGAGCGCGCAGACGATGGAATAGATCGGCAACCTGTTGTCGTCGATGCGCGGCCAACGCTTAGGCCTGTCCTCTGCGATAGAGACGCTCCATAGCCGCAGCCCCGCAGTGGCGAGGAAGACCGCGCACAAAGCCAAGCTGACGATTCCGAACGTGGCAGCGGGCGCGAGCGTCAGCAGCATGGCCGCCGGCATGATCAGTGCGACAGCCAAGCTGGTTCGCCAACCGTGCGAACGGGGCGCGCTCGAAAACAACGGACGTGCAAGGCGTAATCCCTCGGCGGCACGCCGCCCGACGGCGCGCTTGGTATGCAGCATGACGAATTTCTGGAGGCGCTCGGACGACGTCAGGCAAAACGATTGCAGCCAGCGCGGCGGCGCTTGGGTCCTGTCGGCGAGGCGGCGCGCCGTCAGGCAGCGCGGCGCAATCACCCAGACGATGTCGTGTCCCCGACGCAGCGGCAGCAAGCCCGCCGCCGCGGCGTGGATCAACTCGTTGTCGTCGAGCGGACAGGCAGTGCGGGGCACGCGGTCGAGCGGCTCGTAGAAGGTGCCGAGCGACGTCGCCAGTGCGGTGAGATAGGCTTCCTCGGTGATGGCGTCGGCGCAGATCAGCACGCGCTCCGCGCCAAGCCCGATCGCCTGAGCCCGCCGCTCGGCGGCGGCGATGACGCCGCGCGGCAGCAAATGCCGGACACAGTCGATTTCCGGGCAATGGCCCGGACCCGCCGGTGGCCGCTGGCGTCCACGCAACACCCGCCCTGGCGGCGCTGCCCGATTATGCCAAATATCGGAGCTGCGAACCGCCGCCCCGCCCCCACCCAGGAACGCCACTGCCAGCCCCTGACGCAACGAAAGGCGCCGCCTTGCCTCGACATTTCGCCATGCCCCAGCTAAGCGGGCCGAGACACGCAAGCCTTGAGATCGCCGCAGATCGTCTCTTATGCAATCAGGAATGGCAATATCCCGCGACGCATATCTTCGCCCTGAGAGCTGGATACGGCTAGCAGCATGTCTTGCATGCCTTGCGCTCTGGACGTTTTCCGGCGGAGGCCCCGTGAAAGCGGCCGAAGATAATGGCGCAAAGGCTAAATCGGTCGTCGTTCCAGGATTCTGGGATCCGAGGCGTCGTCCCGAGCGCCCCGACCTGTCGCGCCTTCAGACCATCCGCTTCCTTACCGAGACGGACTATCCGCCCTTCGACTATGCCGGTCCCGACGGCAACCCGGCCGGCTTCAACATCGATCTGGCGCGCCTCATCTGCGATGAGATCAAGGCGAGTTGCACCATTCAGGCGCGCCGCTTCGATACGCTGCTCGACGCCCTCAACGACAATCGCGGCGACGCCGTGATTGCCTCGATTGCCTCGACGGCGGAGACACGTCGCCGTGCCGATTTCACCGATCCCTATTACCGGACCCCGGCCCGGTTTGTGGCGCGCAGGGATAGTCCGACCGGCGACGTATTGCCGGAACTGGTGGAGGGAAAAAAGATCGCCGTCGTCGCCGGAACGGCGCACGAGGCTTATCTCAAGCAAATGTTCACCGAAGCTGAAGTGCGGCCTTATGCCAACGCCGAGGCCGCGCGCGCGGCGTTGCGCAACAAAGACGTCGACCTTCTGTTCGGCGACGGCATATCGCTGGCGTTCTGGATCAACGGCACCGATTCCGACGGCTGCTGCGCCTTCCGCGGCGGTCCTTTTCTCGAAAGCCGCTTTTTCGGCGAGGGCGTCGGCATCGCGGTGAAACGCGGCAACGATCTGTTGCGGCAGGCCTTGAACTGGGCGCTGTTTAGGCAATGGGAGAAAGGCACCTACACCGATCTGTGGCTGCGCTATTTCCCGATCAGTCCATTTTGAGGCGTCAGCGATAAGGCAAACACGGCCATGATTTCAAACGCCGCTGTCGCAAACCCGACCGACCTTCGCGAAATTGCCGAGCAATCGCGCGCCTGGCCGTTCGAAGAAGCGCGCAAGATCGTCGCGCGGCTGAAGAGACGTCCGAAGGACGAGGTGATCTTTGAAACTGGCTATGG
>DATJYT010000073.1:0-3921 GCA_035499475.1 Xanthobacteraceae bacterium
TTGCCGTGCGTGCTGCTCAATCTCGCGATCGGGGTCAACGTCACCCATGTGCCCTATCGCGGCGAGGGCCCGGCGCAGCAGGACCTGATTGCCGGCCGCATCGACTACATGTGCTCGACGATCCAGACCGGCGCCGCGCTGGCTAAGCAGGGCAGCGTCAAGGGCATTGCGGTGATGTCATCCCAACGCGTGAAGATCATTCCGGACCTTGCCACCACCGGCGAACAGGGCGTCCCCGGCATCGAAGCCAGCGTCTGGAACGCGCTGTTCCTGCCGCCCGGTGCGCCGCAATCGGTCGTGCGCAAGCTCAACAAGGCGATGAGCGACACACTCGACGACCCCGCCGCACACAAGCGCCTCGAGGATCTCGGCCTTGAGATCGCCGCACCCGAACGCCGCACGCCGGAATATCTCGCCAAGCTCGTGCCCGAAGAGGTTGAGCGCTGGGGCAAGGTGGTGCGCGCCGCCGGCATCAGCGCGGATTGAACCGCAGCAGGACGAACTCGGAATCGTCGTAGCTGCGCCGTTCCAATTCAATGAAGCCTTCCGGCGCCGCGAATGCGGCGGCCTTCGCCTCCTCGACCACGACAAGTGCGCCGGGCAGAAACCAATCGCCTTTGCGGGCCGAAACCAGCGCCTGCTGCGCGAGACCTCGCCCATAAGGCGGGTCGAGGAACGCGAGTCCGAACGGCTCGACCGGATAGACCGGCCCGAGCCTGGTGGCGTCGCGGCGGAAGATGCGCGATGTGCCGCCGAGGCCGAGCGTGGTCGTGTTTTCGCGCAACAAGGCGCGGGCTTCCGCACCGTCATCGACGAACAGCGTAAACGCTGCGCCGCGCGACAGCGCCTCGATGCCCAGCGCGCCGGTGCCGGCAAAGAGATCGAGCACGCGCGCATCCGTGACCGGGTCGTCGTACGCGTGGATGAGAATGTTGAACAGGGATTCGCGCAGCCGGTCGGCGGTCGGCCGGATCGCCTGTGATTTCGGACCGGCGAGCGTGCGTCCGCGCAGCCGGCCGCCGACCACGCGCATCAGCGCCGGCCTTTTGGATGCCGCGGCCGTGCGCCCGAGGCGCGGTCCGGCGCGACGCGTCGGCCGAATCGGCCGCGTTTGGGGGGCCGCTTGCCGGGCCGCTCCTCGCGCGGCGCCGGCGGCGGCTTTTGGCCGTAGCGCTCGACCCGGATGCTGCGGCCTTTGCGATCGGTGAGCGTTTCGGCGCGCGCCGGCCCTGTCGGCGGCACCCGCTCCGCCGTATCGCCGCGGCGCGCGCCGCGGAATTTCCGCCGCAGTTTTCGCGGTTGCTCGACTTCTGGCTGGTGCGCACGCCAGGCATGGCTCTGCGAGTTGGGCCGATTGGTGCGTTTGCGCACATCACGTTCGCCCCGAGGCGGGGCAATGTTCGGCGGCGCCGAGAAGTCCGCGCCGGATTGCGCGATGAGGCGGGCGCCGAGCTGTTCGCGCAACGTGCGGGTGGGCACCTCTTCGACTGCGCCCTCCGCCAGCTCGCCGAGCTGGAACGGACCGAACGAGACGCGGATGAGCCGCGTCACATCCAAGCCGAAATGACCCAGCACGTTACGCACCTCGCGGTTCTTGCCCTCGCGGATGGCGAAGGTCAGCCAAAGATTCGAGCCCTGCACGCGCTCGATCGCTGCCTCGATCCCTCCGTAATGGATGCCGCTGATGGTGACGCCGGCGCGCAGCGCGTCGAGCTCGCTTTGCGTCACCGCGCCGTGCGCGCGCACGCGATAGCGCCGCAGCCAGCCCGTCGCCGGCAGTTCGAGCGCGCGCGCGAGCGCGCCGTCGTTGGTGAGCAGCAGCAGTCCTTCGGTATTGAAATCGAGCCGGCCGACGCTGATCAGCCGCGGCAGGTCCTTCGGCAAATGCTGGAAGATGGTCGGCCGGCCCTGCGGGTCGGCGTGCGTGGTCATGAGACCGCGCGGCTTGTGATAGAGAAAGAGCCGGGTGCGCTCGCGCGCCGGCAGCGGCGCGCCGTCGACCGTGACGCGGTCCTTCACCGTTACGTTATGGGCCGGCGAAGCGATGACGGCGCCGTTGACGGCGACGCGTCCGGCGGCAATCCAAAGCTCCGCCTCGCGCCGCGAAGCAAGCCCGGCGCGGGCGATCACCTTGGCGATGCGTTCGCCGCCTTTGTGCGGTTTGCTGTGGTCGTCCATAGTTGCGCAGCCAATAGCAGAGTGGGTCGCGACCGACCAAGTGTTGTTTTATGAACAGGACTTGTTTTATGAAGATGACTTCCTTCATGGACATGGCGCTTGAGGAGGCCCACGCCGCAGCCGGGCGCGGCGAGGTGCCGGTCGGCTGCGTGATCGTGCGCGACGGTGTGGTGGTCGCGCGCGCCGGCAACCGCACGCTCGCCGACCACGATCCGACCGCGCATGCCGAGATGGTCGCGATCCGCCACGCCGCGTCGCTGCTCGGCTCCGAGCGGCTCGACGGCTGCGACGTCTATGTCACGCTCGAACCTTGCGCCATGTGCGCCGGCGCCATCGCCTTCGCGCGCATCCGCCGACTTTATTATGGCGCGGCCGATCCGAAGGGCGGGGCGGTGGACAGCGGCGTGCAATTCTTCGCTTCGCCGAGTTGTCATCACCGCCCGGAAGTCTACGGCGGCCTGGCCGAAGCGGAGGCCGGCGCCCTGCTGAAGGATTTCTTCAAGGAGCGCCGTTGAGCCAGGCGGCATGGCGCGCGGTTGATCCCCACGATCACATTCGGCACTTTCAGTGCTAGTCTCTGTTGGCGGCTGTTGGGAAATATGCCTGTTTTCGTGAGCATGGCTACAGATGAGGGAGAGTGGCGCAATGGAACGCGAGACAACATCATTCTGCATGGATCGCCGCACGCTGGTTGCGGGCCTGGCGGCGACGCCGGCTCTCCTGCTTACCCAAGGAGCCTTCGCGCAACAGAATCCGGTAGCGGCGATCGACATCGCCCTCGAACCCGACGCGACGATGATTGCGCACGCCAAGGACGCCAACGCCCGTCTGCTCAAGTCTTTCCCTAAAGGCTTTGCGCTGGACGAGACGCACCACCCGCACGTCAGCATCTTGCAGCGGTTTGTCCGCACCGGCGACCTCGACAAGATATTTGCGGCGGCAAACGCGATCATGGTCAAGGAGAAGCCGACGGCATGGACGCTGAAGGCGTTCAAGTATTACTACATTCCCGATCCGCCATTCGGCGTGGCGGGAATTGTGGCCGAACCGACCGACGACCTGCATCGGCTGCAAGATGAACTCATTGCGGCCGTCACGCCCTACACTGTGAAGACCGGGACCTCGGCGGCGTTCTTCAGCGAGGTCGGCGGACACGACATTCAAAAATCGCTGATCGAATACGTCGCCCACTTCGTCAAGATCGCCGCCGGCAAACGGTTCAATCCGCACGTCACGATCGGTGTCGGAACGGAAAGATATTTGAACAAGATGCTGGCGGAGCCATTCCGGTCGTTCACGTTCTCGCCGGCCGGCGCGTCGGTCTATCAGCTCGGCACCTTCGGCACGGCCCGCAAAGAACTGAAGGTGCTGACGCTGGCGGGCTGAGGCTGGTGCGATGACGGCCTTTGGGTGGGGGCAGGCGCCGCGCGCCATGACAACGCCCGCAACCATGATTGGACAGGCCACGCTTGCCACTCTATTCATTCGGCCGGCCCATCGAGCGACACGCGAGAGTCCAACATGACTGATAAGCCTGAATACATGCCGCCGGACATCTGGGTCTGGGAGAAGAACGACACGCCCAACTGGCGCTATAGCGGCACCAATCGCCCGATCGCGGGCGCGACGCATGAGAAGGAGTTGCCGCGCGGCAAGCA
Organism: Xanthobacteraceae bacterium; assembly: GCA_035499475.1. Classification (GTDB taxonomy): domain Bacteria; phylum Pseudomonadota; class Alphaproteobacteria; order Rhizobiales; family Xanthobacteraceae; genus BOG-931. The sequence continues at coordinate 3,837 of DATJYT010000073.1, forward strand.
TCCGCTGCAGCTTTATTCACTGGCGACGCCCAATGGCGTCAAAGTCACAATCATGCTGGAGGAATTGCTGGCCGCTGGTCATCGC
>DATJYT010000074.1:0-2822 GCA_035499475.1 Xanthobacteraceae bacterium
GCCGAATGCTATTTCGACGTCCAGTTCGATGTGATCGAGTGGAATACGCTGATCACGAATTGGCGGCGCGGTGCCAAGGACCCGTCCGCCAACGGCTCCAATGCCGTCAATGTGACCTATGCGGCGATGGATCCTTTCTTCGCGCTGGTGCGCTTCCTGCAGTCGTCGATGGCGCCGCCCGTGTCGAATAATTGGGGTTTCATCAACGAACCCAAATATGACGAGCTGGTCACCAGGGCGCGCCAGACTTTTGATCCCGCCGCGCGCGATGCGATGCTGGCCGAATTGCATGCGGCCTCCGTCAACGACGCGGCATTCCTCTATGTCGCCCACGACGTCGCCCCGCGCGCGATGAGCCCGAAGGTCAAGGGCTTTGTGCAGCCCAAGAGCTGGTTCGTCGATTTCTCGCCGGTCTCGATGACGCCGTGAGCGGCCAGCTCTCGTCTTGGCCGGGCTTGATGCGGCCATCCATCGTCTTCGGAAGAGGCTTTTGAAGAGCGATGGATGCCCGGGTCAAACCCCGGCATGACGAAAGAAACTCCTGGCCGATAATCAAGGTGATCCGTGCTTCTCTATATCGCCCGACGCATCGTCTATGTGGTCCCGATCGTGATCAGCGTCGCGCTGGTGTGCTTCCTGCTCGTGCACATCACGCCTGGCGATCCCCTGGTCGCCGTGCTGCCAGCCGATGCGTCGGCCGAGCTTGCCGCACAATTGCGCGCGGTCTACGGGTTCGACCGGCCGCTGCCGGTGCAGTTCGGCCTGTGGCTGTGGCGCGCGATCAACGGCGATCTCGGCCATTCCATTGCAACAGGCCGTCCCGTCTTGACAGAAGTCATGCGCGCGGTCGGCAATACCGTGACGCTTGCGATTGCCGCCGCGCTGATCGGTTTTACGCTCGGCCTGTTGTTCGGTCTCATCGCCGGCTATTTCCGCGATAGCTGGATCGACAAGCTCGCGACATCGTTTGCGATCGCCGGCGTCTCCGTTCCGCATTATTGGCTCGGCATGGTGCTTGTCATCATATTCTCGGTGGAACTAAACTGGTTGCCCGCGGTGGGCGCGGGGCCCGGCGGCTCCGGTGCGTGGGGCTGGGATTGGGAGCATTTGCGCTATCTGATCCTGCCCGCGATCACCACCTCCGTGATCCCCATGGGGATCGTCACGCGCACAGTGCGCGCGCTCACCGGCGACATTCTCAGTCAGGATTTTGTCGAAGCGCTGCGTGCCAAGGGTCTTCGCGAGACCAACGTCTTTCGTCACGTCGTCAAGAATGCGGCGCCGACAGCGTTGGCTGTGATGGGCCTGCAGCTCGGCTATATGCTCGGCGGCTCGATTCTGATCGAAACGGTTTTCTCCTGGCCGGGTTCGGGCCTGCTGCTCAACTCCGCGATCTTTCAGCGTGACCTGCCGCTGTTGCAGGGCACGATCCTGGTGCTGGCGCTGTTCTTCGTCATCCTCAATTTGCTGGTCGACATCGCGCAGGCCGCGATCGATCCGCGCATCAAGCGGGGCTAATACCGTGACCGTCACCCCGATCGAGGCGATGTCGGATACGGCGCTGCAGACCGCGCCTCCGGCAAAAGCGCGCGGCTATTGGGCAACCGTCGGTCTCCGTATCCTCCGCGACAAGGTCAGTATGACTTGCGCGTCGATTTTGATCCTGATTTTTGTGTCGGCTCTGATCGCGCCTTGGCTTGGGCTCGCCGATCCTTATCAGGGTTCGATGATTCGCCGCTTGCGCCATGTCGGTACGCCAGGTTTTCCGCTCGGCACCGACGAGCTTGGCCGCGACATGCTGGCACGACTGATCTATGGCGGGCGGCTGTCGCTTACGGTCGGCATTTCGCCTGTCGTCTTTGCCTTCTGCATCGGCACCTCGCTCGGCCTCGTCGCCGGCTATGTCGGTGGCAAGGTCAATACCGCGATCATGCGCACGGTCGACGTGTTCTACGCCTTCCCCTCGGTGCTGCTGGCAATTGCGATCTCCGGCGCGCTCGGCGCGGGCATCTTCAATTCCATCGTGTCTTTGACAATCGTGTTCGTGCCGCAGATCACCCGCGTCGCCGAGAGCGTCACGACCGGGGTGCGCAACCGGGATTTCGTCGAGGCGGCGCGCGCTTCCGGCGCCAACGCCTTCACCATCATGCGCGTGCACATGCTCGGCAACGTGCTCGGTCCGATCTTTGTCTACGCCACCGGCCTGATCTCGGTCTCGATGATTCTTGCCGCCGGGCTGTCGTTCCTCGGCCTCGGCACCAAGCCGCCGGAACCGGAATGGGGGTTGATGCTCAACACGCTGCGCACGGCGATCTACATCAACCCATGGGTCGCGGCACTGCCCGGCGTCATGATCTTCGCGGTATCGATCTGCTTCAACCTGTTGAGCGACGGTCTGCGCAGCGCCATGGACATCCGGAACTAGCGCCATGAGCGAGACCGTCCTGCCCGCCGAAATGCTAAGACCAGTCGAAGATCGCGGTGGCGCGGCGCAGGCGCTGCTTGAGGTCAAAGGGCTGACCAAGCATTTTCCGGTGCGCGGCGATCTCTTCAGCGCGCGCAAGACCGTGCGCGCGGTCGACGACGTGTCCTTTGCGGTGCTCAAGGGCGAAACGGTCGGCATCGTCGGCGAATCCGGCTGCGGCAAATCGACCACCGCGCGGCTCTTGATGCACCTGATGCCGCACGATTCGGGCGAAGTCATTTATGACGGGATGAAAGTCGGGCAGGCGCTGTCGTTACGCGAGCTGCGCCGCGGCATGCAGATGGTGTTCCAGGATTCCTACGCGTCACTCAATCCGCGCCTGACGATCGAGGAGTCG
>DATJYT010000075.1:0-6822 GCA_035499475.1 Xanthobacteraceae bacterium
AAAACGGCGCCGTCAGCAGCAGCGCCCAGATCAAGGCATCGGCGGCGCGCTTATCGAGTTTCGGCATCAGAAGCGCCCCTCTTCGCCGAGCAGACCGCGCGGTCGCACGATCAGCACCGCAGCCATCATGACGTAGATCACAGCCTCGCTCGCCGAGGGAAAGAAGACGCTGGTGACACCGGCCGCGACGCCGATCAGCAACCCCCCGAGGAGCGTACCCGGCAGCGAACCGAGGCCGCCGACGATGATAGCAATGAAACTCGGCATGATGAGATTGTCGCCGACCGTCGGCTGCAGGCCCAACATGCCAACCGCGAGCACGCCAGCGAGGCCGGCGAGATATATTCCGAGGCCGAAATTCAGATTACGCAATACCCGCACATTGACGCCGAGCACGGAAACGGTCTCGAGATCGAGCGTGCCGGCGCGAATGCGGATGCCAAGCCGCGTGTAATTCAAGATCACGAAAAGCGCGGCCACAGCCGCCGTCACCAGCAGCACCATGAACACGCGGTAGCCGGTGAGGAAGAAGTATTCGCTGCTGAGCGGGCTCGACAGCCAGGCCGGGATCGAAAACGGCAGGCTCTGCGCACCCCAAATAAAACGCGTGCCGTCCTCGATCATGAACGCCAGGCCGAAGGTCAACAGCAGGCTGTAGAGGGGGTCGCGCCCGTAGAGCTGGCGGATCAGCACGCGCTCGACCAGGACGCCGATGCCGGCGACCAGGAACGGCGATACCAGCAACGCACCCCAATATCCGAGATACGGAATCAGCGTGTAGGCGAGATAGCCGCCGATCGCCAGAAAGCCGCCATGGGCGAAATTGATCACGCCCGAAAGGTTGAGGATCAGCGACAGCCCCAGCGCCATCAGCGCGTAGAACGCACCAATGATGAGACCGTTGAAGACGTTGAATAAGACAAGTTGCGTCATACGCGAGACAACTTCATACCCGACCGCCGATCACGCCACCATTCTTGGCCCGCGCGAATGCGGTCACAATCTACGAACGCCAGATAATTTAAAAGCCCCCAAGAGCCGGAATTCCGGGCGCCGCGACCAAGCGGCGCCCGTTCTTTCCAGCGATCAAGCCGGCCACTGCAATTTGCAGCCGGTCTGGTCCACCGACAATGCCGCCTCGTCGCCCTTGACCAGTTGGGTCACCTTGAACAGGTCTTCCGGATCGCCGCCCTTCGGCGCCGGCTGAGATTGCCCAACAAACAACGTCGGCATCAGTTGGTTGTCGCCTTTGCGGTAATACGGACTGTTGGGCATCAATGCGACCTCGGGCGGCAAGACAAGGCCCTGCATCGCCTGCGCCATCTTCACCGGATCAAGCGATTTCGCCTTCTCCGCGGCAAGCTTGCAGGTGTGGACCGAGGCGAAGCCGAACCACGTGCGGGCGGTCGGCACCTTGCCGCCGCTGCGCTTGCGGACGTCGGCGACGAATTCCTCGACGTGCGGAACGCCGGGCTGCTTCCAATACCACTCGAACACCCAGTCGCCGAACAGTGCTTCAGGTGGCAGGCCCTCGTTGACTTCGAGCTCCTGTTGCGCGCCGGCAATGTGGATTTTTTTATTGAGCCCGAACTGCACCGCCTGCTTGAGGCAGTTGATCATGTCGTCGCCCGCAAGCAGCAGGATGAGCGCGTCGGGATTCTTGGATTGCGCCTTGATCAGATAGGACGAGAAGTCGGTGGACTGCAGCGGCACCATGTCGCCGCCCAGTTCCGTGCCGCCGGCCGCTTTCAGGCTGGCCTCGAATCCCTCCTGCAAGGAGTGGCCAAAGGCATAGTCGGTGGTGATGAAGTACCACTTCTTGCCGTAGCTGTTCAAAAGCAGCTTTGAGACCGAATTGGTCTCCATGCGCGTCGTGTTGCACACGCGGAATACGTTCCAGTGGCATTGCGAGCCGGTGACGCTGTCGGTGTGGCCGCCGGGCACGATATGGAACACCTTCTTTTCGAAGCTGACATTCGCCATCGCCTGCGCCAGCCCCGAATTGATGTTGCCGAGCAGAAAGTCGACCTTGTCACGTTCGATCAGCTTGTTGGCCTTCTGCACTGCGGTGGCGGCGTCGGCGCTGGTCGAATCTTCAACCAGCAGTTCGACCTTGCGGCCGAGAATGCCGTTCTTGGCATTGATCTGGTCGAGGGCGAGTTGAGCGCCGATCAACTCGTTCTTGCCGAGCGCCGCATAGGTCCCGGTCAACGGGTTGTCGAGACCGATCTTGACCGGTTCGTCGGCGCGCGTCGAGATAACAAAGGGCGCGGCGATTTGGACGAGACCGGCAACGGCGCCGGCCTTAACGATGGTGCGGCGGTTTACGGCGCTGAGATCAACGCGTTTGATCATTTTATTCCTCCCTAAAGGGCGATTTCGATTGGCAAACTTGCCTGATGAACGATCTTGGCTTGGCGCCATAGCGCCGACAAGGGGCGCCGTCGCCGCAGGCCTTACCTTATTCGGCCGCCGTCAGCCTTTTGGCCGGAAAATAGTCACTCCACACGCGCTGCAGTTGGGCGAGCGCCCCGTCCACCGGCAATACAGAAAGTTGGTCGCCTTCTGGTCCGGTTTGGCGCCTCAATAAGCCGAACCGGTCGAGGATCGTCAAAGCGTCATTGACCTTAAAGTCGAGCTCTAATCCGAAAGTCTTATACAACCAGCCTTCTATACGGCCGTCGAGTTCCTCCGCCGTCAGCGCCGCCGGCGACATATACAAGAAGTGATAGGCCAGCATGGCGCCTTTGGATGCCTGGTTCTCCGCCGCGTTGATGATGTAGTCGAAAATCCCCGCATTGTTGTTGATGTTGCGGTAGTAGACATTGTCGGTGAGCTCGATCTGGTGCTTGAGCGACTGGCGCTGGTATTTGACCCATTGCCCCACAATGAAGCCGCCGAGTGCCACCAGCCCGGTTAAGGCACCCAGGGCGGTCTTCATATCTTTGTCCTGCACGGCGCCGCTAACGCCCAGATAAAATCCGATCACCAGAAACAGCACGGTGATGGTTGCATAGAGATTGAGCAGGATCGGAATGCCGCCGGCGATGGCCGGAACGCCGAGCAATAGTTTGTCCACGTTGCTCATCACCACGCGCGCATTCGGAAACAGCGCGCGAATATCGGTGCTGGCGATATTGCGGAAGTATTTGAGCAGGACCGAACCGGGCACGATCTTGCGGCGTTCGAGAGTTCGCAGTTTTCTCCGCGAATTGATCTCGGCGTGCGATTTCATCGCCACCATCAGGACGACGTCGTCATAGACATCGACTTCGATCGCGCGGCGGCGCAGGCCGAACCATTCGTTGACCTCGAACTGCTCGGTATGTCGGCCGCGGCCGTAGAGTCGCACTTCGCGGAAATCATCGAGCGACGCCCTGATCGCGACTCGCAGCACCGAGCGCCGGCGGTGCGCCGCCTCGATCTCTTCTTGCCGCAGCTCGGAGAAATTCGCGCCCTTGAGAACCTTGTCGAGGGATTGCAGCAGATCGGCATAGGCGCTTTCGATCACCGCGCTGTCCTGCGGAACGTGCGAGGCGACCTCGGGGCTGAAGTAATAATAGTCGTGACGCAAACGATCGAGCAGGTCGAAATATTGATAGTGGCAGATGGAGGTCAGCGTCCGCGACAGCACGCGCAGCTTGTCACGTTCCTCGTCGCTGGCAAACGCGCCCTGTTCGGTCAGCGCCGCGAGAATCTCGCTCCGGCGAACCGCGATGAACTGATCGAGCCCATCGCCGGCATCGTGGTGGGTCACTTCCGACATGGCGGCTTCTAGGGCGACGCGTACATCGTCCGTGCGTCCGTGGTGAACGCCTTACGGGAGTCCGGATCGAGGTAGAACATGTGGCCGCCGCGATAAAGCTTGAGTTGGGCACGCTCTTCTCCTTCCGAGCGGGGAAGGTGATTGAGCACATAGCGCGTCACCGCATAGGGCGTAACCATATCGCTGTAGCCGTGGGCGATCATCAGGTGGAACGACGGCGTCAGCGCCAACAGTGTCCGCAGATCGTCGCTGACGCTCGGCTGGCCGTGGCCTGCCTCCCAGTCCCACTTCCCGGAAATCTCCGGGGCGAGCAGGTTGTAGGTCATCTCGGTCTTGAAGCCCAGTTCGTCGCGGGCGTAGCTGACGAAGGCGCTGCCATAGCCGCGGATGACCCCATCGAGGATCGGATCGGGCCCGCGCGGAACGGGGGATTCCGGATAGGGATCGTCGGACGCAAAGGTTGCGTCGTAATGGCTGACGATCTTGTGGTCGCTCTGGTGCAGGTTCTTGACGTAATCGTCGCGAATGAAGCCGTGCGTCTCGGTGAGCGCGTCGACTGAAAGACCTGTCATCTCGGCGACGCGCGCGTAGAAGGCCTTCGCGGCGTCGCCCCGGAGCGGCGGGCCGGCAAGGGTTGAAAGATAGTCGGTCAGAGCGAAATGCTCGGCCTCGGCCAGGGCCGCCTTGCTGAAGGCGCCTTTGCGCTCGAGCTCGGCCGCCGCGAGCGACGGCAATTGCAGCGCGGCGCCGAGCGCGAAGCGCTCGCCGCCGAACTGGAACGCGCCTTCGAGTACCGGCGACACCATCAGCATCCCGGAGACCAGGATGCCCTGCTGGCTTTGCAGCGAGCGTCCGACCTTGGCGGCGCGGAAGCCGCCGTAGCTTTCGCCGAGGATGAATTTAGGCGAGCCGGCGCGGCTGTTCTTGGCGACATAGAGCGCGATCGCTTTCGCCATCGAGTCGGCATCGCTACGGACCGACCAGAAGGCGCTGGCGCCATCGGGCTTCGCCGCGCGGCTCCAGCCGGTGCCGACCGGATCGATCAGCACCAGGTCGGTGAAGGCGAGCCAGGTGTCTGGATTGTCGATGAGGCGGACATGGGCGCCATCGTGCCCGTTCATGCCGAATTCGGCGACGCGCGGACCGACCAGCCCGAGATTGAGGAACGCCGAGCCTGCGCCGGGGCCGCCATTGAAAACGAAAGTCAACGGCCGCGTCGCCGGATCGGCCGACTTCGCCACATAGGCCGTATAGAAAATCGCGGCGGAACGCGCTCCCGACTGGTCGAACAGCGACAGCGTGCCTGCGGTCGCCGTGTAGTCGAGCTTGCCGCTCGGCAGATCGATGCTGTGCTGGGTGACGGCGTCCGCCGGCAAGAGCGACAGCACGCCCGGCCCGGTCGATTCCTGTTGTCCCGCTTCACCCTGACGGCGCTCGCCGCCGCGTCCAGGCCGATCCTGGGCGACGGCAGCGGTTGCGACCACCGCAACCGCGATGGCAGCAAACAAACGACGAAGATCAATCATGCAACCTCTCGGTTTTGGCGGAGCGTGCGGTCTCGCAAGCCGCTCATTCGAGCTCGACGGCGCCTTCGATTTCCACCGCGAGGCCTAACCCGTCGACCGTCAGCATCACCTTGGCGGGCAAAGCCTCGTTACCTTTGAGCCGGCCGCCGCCGATGGCGGCCCGCACCGCCTGTTCGATCTCGCGCTGCGAGGTGATGCCGACCTTCTTGAGGAATTTACGGACGCTCAGATTGAGTACGTCTTCATTCATGATCGCCTCGTGAAAGTGCCGGAAAGATGGCCGAACACCGCACTATTTTATCGGATCGGCGCCGGCGTTACGACCGGCCGCAGGCGCCGGCGAGCCGGTGGACAATAACCTTAAGATCGGGGAAGTTCTGGCCCTTCCGGCGCATCCGCCGGCAAAAATTCGGCCGGCAAGACACCGGCGTTGGAGGCGCTCGCGATGCCGTTTCCCCATGCTTCGAAAGCTCTGGCGCGCTTCACGGTGCTCGACCTCACGCGCGTGCGCTCGGGACCGACCTGCGTGCGCGAGCTCGCCGACTGGGGCGCCAACGTCATCAAGATCGAGACGCCGCCCGGGCTGGAAGAGCCGATGGGCGGACCGCGCGAGGGCGGCGACTTTCAGAACCTGCACCGCAACAAGCGCAGCATGACGCTCAACTTGAAAGCGCCCGAAGGGCTCGCCGCGTTCAAGCGCATGGTCAAGAAGGCCGACGTGGTCGTCGAGAATTTTCGCCCCGACGTGAAGAAGCGGCTCGGCATCGACTACAAGACGCTGGCCAAGATCAACCCGCGCATCGTCTATGCCAGCATTTCGGGCTTCGGTCAGGACGGGCCGTACGCCAACCGCCCCGGCTTCGATCAGATCGCGCAGGGCATGGGCGGGTTGATGTCGGTCACCGGCATGCCGGGCCAAGGCCCGGTTCGCGTCGGCATCCCGATCGCCGACCTCAGCGCCGGCCTGTTCGCCTCCATCGGCATTCTGGTCGCGCTGCTTGAGCGCGAGAAGTCCAGGAAGGGGCAGCATATCGAGACCTCGCTCCTCCAAGCGCAGTTTTTCATGCTCGATTTCCAGGCTGCGCGTTATCTGGTCAGCGGCGAAGTCGCCAAGCAGGCCGGCAACGATCATCCGACCAGCATTCCGACCGGCGTGTTCAAGACCAAGGACGGCCATGTCAACATCGCCACTACGGGACAGAAGATCTGGCAGCGCTTCTGCGAAACCGCCGGCGCGACGGCGCTTATGGCAAGGCCGGAATACCAGACCGCCGCGGCGCGTTCGAAGAATCGCCAGGCGCTGAATGCCGAGATCGACACTTATCTCTCCGGCCGCACCTGCGCCGAATGGGTCGAGTTGTTCAACAAAGCCGGCGTGCCTTGCGGGCCGATTTACGCCATCGATCAGATGTTCGCCGACCCGCAGGTCGAGCATCTCGGCATGGCGCAGAGCGTGACCAAGAAAGACAAAAGCAAGATGCGGCTGGTTGCCCAGCCGGTCAAACTCTCACGCACACCGTCGCGTTTCGT
>DATJYT010000076.1:0-3723 GCA_035499475.1 Xanthobacteraceae bacterium
CAACCATCCGACCGGCGGCGGCGAGGAAGGCGTGCCGCTGGTCGCCTGCGCGGTCGGCAACGCCATCGCCACGCTCACTGGCACGCGGCTGCGCGAACTGCCGTTCTCGCCCGAACGCGTGCGCGGGGCGCTGGGGGCGTAAGGCGGGCAACATTTAACAGCGAGCGTCGTCATGGCCGGGCTTGTCCCGGCCATCCCGTTACAGCGGGCACAGTGCCCAATTTATCGGGATGCCCGCGATGTGCGCGGGCATGACGAGTCAGAATTCGCCATTGGTCTCAGGCGTCCGGCCGGTCGCGGTGCGAAATCTCGACGACGCGCGCGCGCCTTGCGAGTTCGTCCACCAGCGCATCCGCCTTGGCCTTGTTCGCTGCGTCGAGATTGGCGTCCCATTCGTCGAGCAGATAGACCTGCGCGTCGGTCGCATTTACGATCTCCTCGAGCGATTTGAGCTGCCGCTCGCCGGAGGAGAAGCCGAGCTTCTTGTCCATGGATCCGGCGACGACCACGGGCTCGCCCTCCTCGTCTTCCTCGACATCCACAGGATCGACGTCGCCGGCAAATTGAAAGGCGAGCCGGTCCGAGGTCGGCCAGTAATAGGCCTTGCGTTTCAACTCGGTCTTGAGGCTTGCCAGGAGCGACGACTTGCCGGTGCCGTTGCCGCCGCGAACATTGATGCGGCCGGTGGGCTGCGCCAGCGCGACGCGCACAGCGTCGCCGACCGAGGATACGACATTGGAATGGTCGCCTTCGCGCAGCACCAGGCGGTCGAACTTGATGCGGTCGTCGAACGCCGCGTCGGGTTGCGGCAGCATGTTGGCGGCGACGCCGCCGAAGCGCACCCAGATGGCGACGAAATCGTTCCAGCCGTTGGCGAGGAGATTGAGCTCGTAGGTCATCTCGATCTGCCGCGGCAGCGTCGTCGCCAGCGCGATCAGCATGGCGGCGTCGCCCGCCTTCTGCACCGCGACCACCGTGATGGTGGCAAATACGATGGCGAGGCTGACGATGCCGCTCATGGCGCTGATGCCCTCGCGCGCCACGATGGCGCGAACCTGGGCGAACAGGCCGTCGCGCAGCCGGCTCTTGAAGCCCGCCAGCCATAGCCTGAGATTATAGCGGTTGCCGCTGAAAATGTTGTCCCAGGCGGTGTAGCCCTGCGCGGTGATGCGGTTGTTCATGCGCTGGTTTTCGAGATAAGCGTGCGCCACCGGCTTCTGCAGGACCCATTGCATCAACAGCAGCGTGCCGAATGCGCCCACATAGGCGAACGGCAGGCTGATATCGATCTCGGCGCCAAGCACCAGCGCATTGAAGACGAGGCCGAGAAAGAGCTTGAGGACGTATTCAAGCTCATACATCACGTTGAAGAAGCACTGGAACGTCTCTCCGGTCAGGAACGGCTCGACCTGCTCGCGCGCCGGCTTGTCGTTGAGCAGCTTGACCTTGCCGTGGTTCTCGCGCGCGAAGCGCAGCATGTATTTGCCGAAGCCGCGATAGCCGGCCTGTTCGGCAAACACCCAGCTGATCATGCCGACCACGTATGACGCCGACTGCGCGGTGAGAATCCAGATCAGATCGCTGAGCAGAAAGCGGCCGACCGCCACCTTTTCGCCGGCATTGATGACGAGCCACGTGGTGGCGGCCGCGAGCATGGCCTCGACCACCATCAGGACCAGCATCACGAACAGCGCCGGGCAGATCAGGAAACTCGCCAGCGTGTAGCGCGAAATCTGCTTTTGCGTCATGACGCTCCCGGGCCGCGGAATGAGGTAGTAGCAAATCGGGAATAGAGTGTAATCGGCCCCGGCTGCGAAATTAAGCGAACCCGGCACCTATTGTCGGGCGAAGACCGCGGCAGCCACGCCGTTTGGCACCCGAAAAACGGCGCTTGCGTTAACCAGCCCGCGACCTTGTGGCCCCGCATGCAATTTCGGCTGGCCGCGCACAACCCCGCGGCGTAATTTAATGAAAGCACGGCCATCGAACGTTCGCCCGGGTCGGCTGCGAGGCAGCCGAAGACTTGAAGGACGCATTGACGAAGCTTGCGCAATATACGGCGCCGCTGCGCCGCTTCGGCGCGTCATCGCTCGGGCGCATCGTCGTGCTCGTCATCGGCCTTTCCGCCATGACGGCATTTACGATGCCGGAGCTTGCGAAAGCGGCGCGGATCTGGCTCGGCACGTGCCTGTGGTGCTGCCTCGCCTATTTCGCGGTCGAATGTCTGGTTCGCGCGCAGGCGGCCCATCGCGAGGGACGACTGCGCCGCTATGTGCTGTCGCCGTCAGGCATGGTCGATCTGGTCGCGGTGTTCCCGGTCCCGATCGCGCTCGCATGCGGCGTGTCCCAGCCGTCGGCCTGGCTATTCGCGTCGCTGTGGATTCTCAAGCTCGCGCAGAATTCACCGGGCTTTGCACAGCTCGGCCGCGTCTTCGTGCTCGAGGCCAAGCCGCTGGCGAGCGTGCTGGCGCTGTTCCTGATCGTGCTGTTTCTCTCCTCGGCCGCCATGCACCTCTTGGAGCGCGGCAATCAGGCCGAGGCGTTCGGCACCCTGCCGGCGGCTTTGTGGTGGGCGGTGGTGACCTTGACGACCACCGGCTACGGCGACGAGGTGCCGCAAACCTATTTGGGCCACCTGCTCGGGTCTTTTGTCATGATCTGCGGCATTGCCACGTTCGGCCTGTGGACCGGTATCCTGGCGACCGGCTTTGCCGCCGAAAGCCGGCGCCGAAACTTCATTCAGACTTGGGACCTGGTAAGCAAGGTGCCGTTCTTCCAGTCGCTCGACCCGTCGGCCATTGCCGAGATCACCCACAGGCTGCGGCGCCTCGAAGTGCCGCGCAACACCGCGGTGGTGCGGCGCGGCCGGATCGGCGACTGCATGTATTTCATCGCCGACGGCGAAGTCCAGGTGGACGTCAAACCCTCGCCGGTGCGCCTCGGCGCCGGCGCGTTCTTCGGCGAGCTCGCTTTGCTCGGCGATTCGATCCGCACCGCCAACGTCTCCACCACGCAGCATTCGACGCTGCTCATCCTCGACCTCGCCGACTTCCGCACCTTCACGGCGCACCATCCCGACCTGGCGCGCGTCATCGACGCCGAGGCACAGCGCCGCCGGACCGAGAATATGCGGCTGCGCGAGCTGCACCGGCAGGATGGAACGGCGCCGTCGTAACCGCTCAGCAAAACAGCGGATCGGCAATCAGGCTTGCGGCTTCGCCGGGCTGTCCGATCAGCGCCGGCGCGCCGACCAGTACGGCACGGCCGTCGATCGCCAGCGCGCCTTGCACCGAAACCAGAGCGCCGGGCGGCGGCGCATTTGATTCGTCAAGCCGCGAGCCCATCAGTGGATCGAGCGGCTGCGCCATCCGGCATCCCTCGACCAGCCAGGTTCGGAAATCCGCAAATCCGCGATCACTCGGCAACTGCGCGACCGCCTGGGCGAACCGCGCTGCACCTTGCTTCGCCGCATCGTCATCGCCGACGGTGCGCACAAGCCGCACCCATGACCCCTTGTAGGCGACGGTAGCACGGAGCGCAAAACGCCGGCCCGGCGTTGCCGATCCTTCGACGCGCATCAGGCGGATGTCGCGATCGAGATCGGGCGCCGCGGCGATATAGATTTCCTCCGCGCCGAGACTGCGCGCCTCGAGCTCGACGCTGCCGATCATCTCGCCGAGCGTTGCGCCGTCCAGAGCCGCAAGCGCCCGATGAGCGATTGCG
>DATJYT010000077.1:0-11268 GCA_035499475.1 Xanthobacteraceae bacterium
CGCGCCGATCTGCCCCAAGACCTGTCGCCCTGGGGCATGTTCATGAATGCCGACATCGTCGTGAAGGCGGTAATCATCGGGCTCGCCTTCGCGTCGCTGGTGACATGGACGGTCTATGTCTCCAAAATGTTCGAGCTCAGCTTCGCACGGCGCGACGTGCGCGCGGGCCTGCGCGCCCTGACCAACGTCGCGACGCTGGCCCAGGCCCACGAGCAATTGCGCGACGGCACCGGCCCGGTCTCACAGCTCATGCAGGCCGCCGCGCAGGAGATCCGGCTCTCCGCCAACGCGCGCGGCGACGGTCTCAAAGAGCGCATCGCCTGGCAGCTCGAACGGCTCGAAATCGCAGCGAGCCGCAAGATTTCGCGCGGCACCGGCGTCCTCGCGACGATCGGCTCGACCGCACCTTTCGTCGGGCTGTTCGGCACCGTGTGGGGCATCATGAACAGCTTCATCGGCATTTCGAACGCGCACACCACGAACCTGGCCGTGGTTGCCCCCGGCATCGCGCAGGCCTTGCTCGCAACCGCGCTCGGCCTGATCGCCGCCATCCCGGCCGTCATGATCTACAATGTACTGGCACGCTCGACCGCGTATTACCGCGCGCTGCTCGGCGACGCCTCGGCGCAGGTGATGCGACTCGTGAGCCGTGACCTCGATCGCGCCAAGCTGCCGCTGGCGCAAGCTGCCGAGTGACGCCGTGGCCATTCGCCTCGACCACGGATCGGACGAGCTCGCCGAGGTGCATGACATCAATGTCACGCCGTTCATCGACGTCATGCTGGTGCTGCTCATCATCTTCATGGTGGCGGCGCCGCTCGCCACGGTCGACGTGCCGGTCGACCTGCCCTCCTCCAACGTCCAGCAGCAACAGCGGCCCGATAAGCCGATCTTTCTGACTATCAAGGCCGACCTGACGTTGACCATCGGCGACGACCCAATTGCGCCGGGCGCGCTCGCCGCCACCATCGACGCCGCGAGCGGTGGCAACAAGGAGGAACGCATCTACGTGCGCGCCGACCGCTCGGTGCACTACGGCGACGTCATGCAGGTGATGAACGATCTGCGCTCGGCGGGATACACCAAGGTCGCGCTGGTCGCGCTCGAAACGCGGGAAGCGAAATGACCGCGCGCACGCTCGTCTGGTACGAGGACGACACGTCGCGCGATTGGCTGCGCTGGTCAATCGCAGCCGGTTTCGTGGTTTGCGTCCATGCCGCACTGATCGGCGGCTACATGCTGTGGCATCAGCCCGACGACGACGCGGTCGGCGACGAAATTTCCGTCATCTCCGTCGAATTCACCGTGCCCGAAACAGAGCAGCAGGAGCAAGCCAAGGTCGAGGAGCAACAGCCGCCTCCGCCGGTCACCGCCGATTCCATTCCGCTGCCCGAGGAAAAGCCGCCCGAGAAGGTCGAGCCGACTAATCCGGCGCCGCGCACCACTGCGCACACCGAGGCCGCGGCGCCGCGGATCGACCCGTCGTGGCAGACCCTCCTGCTGAAGCGTCTGCAGCAATTCAAGAACTATCCGAGCGCCGCGCGTTCCCGCGGCGAGCAAGGCGTGGTGCTGCTCGCCTTCAGCATCGACCGCGACGGCCATGTCGTGGCGCGGCACATCATCAACAGCTCGGGCTATGCCGATCTCGATCAGGAGGTGATGACGATGGTCGAGCGTGCGCAGCCGCTCCCGGCGTTTCCCGCCAGCATGGCACAGGCGCAGCTCGACCTTACCGTGCCGATCCGCTTCTCGCTGCGCTGATCATGCCTCGTGCCGTCCTTTCCCGCCGCGCCAATAGCGCCTAACATGCGTCATAGACCCGGGGAGGAACCATGCGCACCAAGCACTGCCTGACATCGGCCGACGTCAAAAAAATGCTCGCCGCCTGCGAGGCCGAAGCGGCCAAGAACAAATGGGCGGTCGCCATATCGATCGTGGACGACGGCGGCTTCCTTTTGGGTTTTCAGCGCATGGACGGCGCGGCAGCGATTTCGGCTGAGGTGTCGGTGGGCAAGGCCCGCACCTCGGCGATGACCAAACGGCCGAGCAAATTCTTCGAGGATCGCGTCAAGGAGCGCCCGGCTTTTGCCAACTTTCCCGCCGGAATTTTGATCCAGGGCGGCGTGCCGGTGATGCACCAGAACGAATGCGTCGGCGCCATAGGCGTCTCCGGCGTGCAGTCGCATGAGGACGAGCAGATCGCCCAGGCCGGCGTGAGCGCGCTTGGGTGATGATGAGCGCCCCTGTCCTGGGGCGACAATTCCGGTGCACCGGCGATCGGCGTAGAATTTGATGGTTCTCGCCACGGCGCGGCGGAATGCCGTCCGGCGGCTGACCGCCGCGCCGGGTCAAATCATCGTCGCACGCCGTGAGTAGGACTTTGCTTCCCGCGCAGCCCTTCGGATAGGCCGCGCGGGAATGGCTACGGAGCCGTTGCGTAAATAGGGTCCCGAAATCCGATTGCGGCGGGGGCGGCGTCGGAATCTAATAGGCTATCGGGGTCACGTTATGCTCGTCCAGAATATGTCGGAGCATAGCCAAAGCCGGACGCCCTTATCCGATGGTTTGATCGGCCGATGGGCGCGAGGCATCGGGCTCGCCGCGGCCATGGCGCTGGCCTATTTCCTGGCGGCGCAACTCAGCCTTGGCCTGCTTTTGAAGCCTGACGGCGTGGCGGTCTTTTGGCCTGCCGCGGGCATTTCCTCGGGCGCCCTGATCGCTCTCGGCCCCCGCGCGCGGTGGCCAGTGGCGGCCGGCACCATCATTGCGACTTTTGTGGCCAACATTTTGGGTGACCGCAGCATTTGGGCCTCGGCCGCCTTCGCGCTTTGCAACGCGGCAGAAGCGCTGATCACGGCGGGGCTGATCCAGCACTACTTCGCCGCGGGCTTTGGCCTTGACCGGCTGCGCCACGTGCTGGGCCTGCTGGCGGCCGCGGTCGCCGGCACGGCCATTTCCGGCATCGGCGGCGCCATATCGTATAAATTGTTCCACGCTCCGACAGCGCCGATGGTCACCACCTGGCGGCATTGGTTTGCGTCCGACGGCCTCGGCATCATTGCCGTAGCGCCCCTCGTGATTGGTCTTGCCGCCGCCATCAGACAGCCGCCGCCACGCAAGGAGATGGTGGAAGGCGTCGCGGCGCTCCTGATTCTTGCGGTGATGACCGGATTTACCATTTCACTGCCTCAAGAGCCTTGGCAGACCGTGGCGCCGGGCGCGCTCCTGCTCCCGGTGCTGCTGTGGCTGGCGGCCCGCTGCCGGCCGGTCTTTGCCGCTGCCGGCGCGTTCATCGTTTCTCTGACGATTGTCTGGACGGCGATCTTCGGCATCGGCCATTTTGGCGACACCAGTCTTCCGATCGAAGATCGCATTTTGCAGGCCCAGGCGGTCATTCTCGTGGTGACGCTCGGCGCCTTCGTTCTCGCTGCGCTGTTTGCCGAGCGGCGGCAGCATGAAGCCGAACTCATGCAGAGCGAGGCTCGCCTTCTTCGCCTAAATCTGATGCTGGAGCGTGAACGCGACAACAAACTCATGAACGCGCAGGCGATTACCGCCTCGATCGCGCACGAAATCAAGCAGCCTCTGACGGCCATCGTCATAAACGCCAACGCCGCGGAGCGGTTTCTGGACCGGACGCCGCCGGACCATGACGAAGTGCGGGCAATATTGAAAAGCATAACTGCCGACGGTCTTCGCACCAGCGAGGTGTTCGACAGCATCCGCGCCTTGTTCCGCAAAAGCGATCAAGGACGACAGGTCGTCGACATCAATGCAATTATCATAGAGGCGTTACAATCGCTGCGTCGCGAGCTGGAAGATCATGAGGTTCAGACGCATCACGACCTCGCATCCGAACTGCCGCTTATCGACTGTCATAAAAATCAGGTGCAACAGGTTGTCACCAACTTGATCCACAACGCCATTGAAGCAATGGCCGGCACGACCGGTCGAAACCGCGAGCTGCGAGTCAGAACGGAGCTTGATGGCCAGCAAACCGTCGTTACGGTGCGCGACTCCGGACCCGGGATCGATCCCAAGCAGATCGACGGCATATTTGCCGCGTTCTTCACCACAAAGACGCATGGCATGGGATTGGGGCTCGCCATCTGCCGCATGATCATCGAGCAGCACGGCGGCCACCTGACCGCCTCGTCCGACGGCAGCAACGGCGCGCTGTTCCGTTTCTCCTTGCCGACGAGATCTGCCGTCAGCGGAGCCGGCGGCACCGGGTAAGGTGCAGGCGACAATAGGAACGTGCGGCTCTCTCGCTCGACAAGAAGATAGTTGACGGTTGGAACCATCGTTGCCATTGAGAATCCGAATTGAGCGCCGGGGTGCGAAGTGAAAGCCATCATTGTCGGCGGCGGCATCGGCGGGCTGGTTACGGCGCTGGCGCTGCATCAAGCCGGCATCGACGTTGAAGTCTTCGAGTCCGCGGCAGAGCTGCGGCCGCTGGGCGTCGGCATCAACTTGCTGCCGCACTCGACGCGGTATTTGGCCGAACTCGGGGCGCTCTCGCCGCTCCTAGAAATCGGCATTGAAACCGGCGAACTCGTCTTCTTCAACAAATTCGGGCAACGGATTTGGCGCGAGCCGCGCGGCATTGCGGCCGGCTACCGCTATCCGCAGGTGTCGATCAATCGCGGCGCGTTGCAGGTCGCGCTGTTGCGGATCGTGCGCGAGCGCCTCGGCGTCGACGGCGTCCGCACCGGCCATCATCTGGTTGATTTCGACCTCCGCGACGACGGCGTCACCGCGCAATTCGCCGAGCGTGCCGGTGGCAACGTGCATACCCGCGCTCCCGGCGATGTCTTGATCGGCGCGGACGGCATTCACTCCACGGTTCGCGCGAGACTTTACCCGCATGAAGGCTTGCCGAAGTGGAATGGCGGCCTGATTTGGCGCGGCGTGACCGAGAGCGCGCCGTTCCTCTCCGGCCGCACCCAATTCATGGCGGGCGGCCGGCAGACTTTCATCGCCTATCCGATTTCGAAAGAACACTTCGAGCGCGGCCGTTCGCTGACCAACTGGGCGGCGCGCTTTTTCGTCGATCCGTCGCGGGCGCTGCCGCCGGAGGACTGGAACCGGCCCGGCCGCCTCGAGGATTTTCTGCCGCGCTACGAAGACTGGCGCTTCGACTGGCTCGACATCCCGGCTCTCATCCGCGGCGCGCAGGCAATCTATGAATTCCCAATGGTCGATCGCGATCCGCTGCCGCGTTGGACATTCGGCCGGGTGACGCTTCTCGGCGATGCGGCGCACCCGATGTATCCGCTCGGCTCGAACGGCGCGTCGCAGGCAATCCTCGACGCGCACGCGCTTGCCGAGGCGCTGTGCGGCGGCACTTCGATCGACGCCGCACTCAAGCGCTACGAAAACGAGCGCCGCACCAAGACTGCCGAAGTGGTGGCGCAGAACCGCCGCGGCGGGCCCGAGGTGGTCGTGCGCATTGTCGAGGAACGCGCGCCGCTGGGATTTACCCATCTCGACTCGGTGATTTCGCAAGACGAGCTGCGCGAGATCGCGCAGCGCTATAAGCAGGTCGCCAGCTTCGACGTCGAATCGGTCAACGCCTGACGGGGGAGGGAAAGCTGCGAAAAGATCAAAAGCGCCCGCGGATTCTGTTTGGCGCAGCGGCAGTTTTTCTGGCGTTGGCTTCGCTCGACGCCCCCGGCAGCGCACAATCTCCCCCGAGCGAACCGACCACGGTGAAAATTTCCACGCTAGGCGGCGCGACCGATGCGGGACTTTACCTCGCCGATGATTACGGCTTCTTCAAGCAAGCCGGCATCAGCGCCGACATGCAGCGCTTCGGCACCACGCCCGAGCAAGTCGCAACCATCGCCACCGGCGATATCGACGTTGCCGGCATCGCGGTCACCGCCGGCCTGTTCGCGGCACCGCAGCGCGGCATCGCGCTCCATATCGTCGGCGACAAACAAAGCATCCGGCCGGGCTTCTCCTCGACCCGTCTCGTGGTGCGCACGGCCGAATATAAGGCCGACGAAGCCGCGACCGCGGCGGCCCTGAAGGGCAAGACCATCGCCGGCCCCGCGCGCGCGTCTTTCGGCACGTTCGTGGTGGCTGAATTTCTCAAGCGGCACGCCATGACCATGGCGGACGTCAACTATGTCGAACTGCCGTTCCCCAACATGGTCGCGGCGCTCACCAACGGCGCCATCGACGGGGCTATCATGATCGAGCCATTCCTCTCGATCGCTTTGACATCGGGAGCGGCAAAGTCGCTGGCCGATCCGAGCCCCTATTTTCCCGACGGGGCGA
Organism: Xanthobacteraceae bacterium; assembly: GCA_035499475.1. Taxonomy (GTDB): domain Bacteria; phylum Pseudomonadota; class Alphaproteobacteria; order Rhizobiales; family Xanthobacteraceae; genus BOG-931. The sequence goes on from DATJYT010000077.1 coordinate 6,286, forward strand.
GCGTGGTGCCGCTCATCTATAGCGAGAAATTTGCCGCCGACCGGAAGCTCGCCCAGGCCTTCATGACCGCCTACATGCGCGGCGTTCGCATCTATAATGATGCCTTCGTGAAAGGGATCGACCGCGCCAAGGTAGTCGAGATCATCGCACGCCGCGCCAAGGTCGCGCCCTCGATCATCGACAAGGGCTTCCTGCCCGGGCTCGATCCGAACCAGCGCGTCAATAAGGACTTCCTTGCGGCCGCGCAGCAGTTCTTCATCGCACAGGGCATGCTGCAAAGCCCCGCGGACCTCGACAGACTGGTCGATCCGTCATTCGCCGCGGCCTCGATCCGTGAGCTTGGCGAATATCGCTGACGTTATCGGCGGCGCGCGCGCCCGCCGCATGGAACTGCTGGCAATTCCCGCCAGCCGCAATAATCTGCCGTCCGCCAATGCGGCTCAGTGACACCGCGCATTCCCAGCGTAGCGGGAGAGAAACGATGACGGAGGGTTGAGATGTTCGGCTGGCGCAAGCGCATCGGCTATATCGGCCCGACCGTCATGGAGGTCGTACCCTACGAATTCTATCGCTACGCACCCGACGGCGTCGGTCTGGTCGGCGTCACCTGCAATATCGACGACTGGAGCGCGGCCTACTTCGACAAGGCGTTGGCGGAGGTCACGACGGCTGCAGCCTATCTCGGCTCGCGTGGGGTCGATTTCATCATTCACGGCGGCGGCCCGCTGGTGGCGGCTCGCGGCAAGGGTTTTGAAGACATCATCGTCAAGGATATCGAGAAGGCGTCCGGCGTGCCGGCGACAACGGGCATCCGTGCCGCCATGGAATCGTTGCGCCGCATCGGCGCCCGCCGCATCGTGATGGCGTCGCCCTATCCCGAGCGGCATAACCGCGCCATGATTGAGTATTTCACGTCGCACGGCTTCGAGATCGTTCGCGCCGAAGGCATGGACGTGCCGTTCAAGCGGCTGCAGAGCGTGCCGCCCGAGGACATCAAAGTCTTCGTCGAAGGCGCAGTAGGCCGCGCATCGGCCTGCGACGCGATCTATCTGCCTTGCCCGCAATGGCAGGCGGCGCAAGCGGTCGAGGCGATCGAGCGCGACACCGGCTTGCCCACCGTTGCCTACTCCCATGCTAGCTTCTTCGCCGCATTCAAGACGCTCGGCATCATGGACCCGATCAAGGGTCAAGGCCGGCTGCTGGCTTCGCTCGCTTCCATCGATAAGGTGAACGCATGAGATTTCACCGCCGCCAATTTCTGCACCTCGCCGCCGGCGCCGCGGCGCTTCCAGCGATGCCGCGCTCCACACGGGCCGACGCTTATCCGACGCGCCCGGTTACGATGATTGTGCCTTATGCCGCGGGCGGCCCTGCCGATGCCATCGCCCGCATCATCTCTGAACCCATGGGGAAGGCGCTAGGCCAATCCGTGATCGTCGAAAATGTCGCCGGCGCAGGGGGCAGCGTCGGCGTCGGCAGGCTCGCGCGCTCCGACCCGGACGGTTACACCATAGGCATCGGCAATTGGGGCTCAAACGTCGCCAATGGCGCCCTCTACAAGCTCCCATATGACCTGCTCAAGGATTTCGAGCCGGTTTCCATGCTCCCTTTGGAGGCGAATCTAATCCTGGCGACAGCTTCGCTGCCGGCGAACAACCTCAACGAATTCATTGCCTGGCTCAAGGCCAATGCCGGCAAGGCCACGGGCGGCACCAGCGGCGTCGGCGGCCCCTCGCATGTCGCCGGTCTCCTGTTCCAACAATTGACCGGAATCCATTATCAGCTTGTGCCCTATCGCGGCGCCGGCCCCGCGATTCAGGATTTGGTGGCGGGACGGCTCGACACGATGATCACCGGGCCGTCGATTGCGCTGCCGCTGGTGCGCGACGGCAAGCTCAAGGCCTTTGCGGTGACGTCCAAAACCCGCCTCGCAGTCGCGCCCGACATTCCGACCACCGATGAGGCCGGTGCACCGGGCTTCTACATTTCGGTGTGGCACGGCCTGTGGGTGCCCAAAGCGACGTCCAAGGACATCGTCGCCACCCTTAACAGCGCGGTGCGCAAGACCTTGGCCGACGCCTCGGTCCGTCAAAAGCTCACTACGCTGTCGCTCGAAATCCCGACGCTCGATCAGCAGACGCCGGAAGGGCTTTATGCCTATCATAAGGCTGAGATCGAGAAGTGGTGGCCGATTATCAAGGCGGCGAATATTACGGTGGAGTGAGTTGCTCACGACACGCGAAGCAGCCGCAACGAACCGAAGTTGAGTATCGGACCGGGAGTTCCGGCATGCAGAGCATCGCGAAATCATCGCCGACCAAGGTCGTGATCGTCGGCGGCGGCATTGGCGGGCTCACCGCCGCATTGGCGCTACTTCAGCGCGGCATCGATGTCGAAGTTTATGAGCAGTCCTCGGTGCTCAAGGAGGCCGGCGCCGGCGTTCAGATCGGCTCGAACGGCACCCGCGTCCTTTATGCACTCGGCCTGCGGGATGCGCTGGCCCAGGTTCAAGTCGTACCTTCCGGGCGCGAGATCCGCCACTGGCGCACCGGCGAAACCTGGAACTGGTTCGATCTTGGCGCGACAACGGCGAGGCGCTACGGCACGCCCCACGTCATGCTCCATCGCGGCGATCTTCTCGGCCTTCTGGCGGAGGCGGTGCAGCGGCTGAAGCCGGACGCGATTTCGCTCAGCAGGAAGTGCGTTGCGGTCGGCCAAACGGCGGATCGTGCCGAGGCGAAATTCGCCGACGGCCATGTGGCAATGGCGGACTTCATCGTCGGCGCCGACGGCATTCACTCGCAGGTGCGCGCCACGCTGTTCGGCGCCGGCCGGGCCGAGTTCACCGGCTGTGTCGCGTGGCGCGGCTTAGTGGCGATGGATCGGCTGCCGTCGCACCTTGCCCGCATGGTGGGAACGAACTGGCTCGGGCCGCGCGGCCACGTGCTGCATTATCCGGTCCGGCGCGGCGAAATCATGAACTTCATCGCCATCGTCGAGCGCGACGACTGGCAGGTTGAATCCTGGACGGTCGAAGGCAGCAAAGGCGAGCTCGCCGACGACTTCTACGGTTGGCATGAAGACGTTCATATTCTCATCGACCGCCTCGACACGCCGTACAAATGGGCGCTGATGGTGCGCGGCCCCATGGAGCGTTGGACGCAAGGGCGCATCACGCTCCTTGGCGATGCCTGCCATCCGACCCTGCCCTTCCTGGGGCAAGGCGCAGTCATGGCGATCGAGGACGCCTATGTGGTCGCGGCCTGTCTGTCGAAATATGCCAACGAGCCGATGGCGGCGTTGGACCGTTACCAGGACATCCGGCGCGAGCGCACCGCCGCCGTCGTGCGCAAGGCCCACGAAAACCGACGGCAAGCCTTCAGCCCGTCGCTTGCCGACGAGGATGCCGTCGCCATCGCCGTGGCGCGCGAATGGCAGCAGGAGCGCGCCCGTGAGCGGATGGATTGGCTCTATACCTATGATGCGACCGCGTTGGACATCTAAAGAAATAACGAAGCTTACCTACGCTTTCGCTCATTTCGGCAGATACGCTTCCGTGTAGAGCTTCGACATATCGGGATCGGTCTCAACGAGCTTCATCTCGACGAAAGACCGCCTCAAGGTCGCCAGCGCTTCCGGATCGAACCGGCAATCCTTGGTATGCATGCCGATGGTGAGATCGTATTCCCGCGACATGACGCTCTCGCTGAAATGGGTGACGGCGCCGGTGATCTTTACCGTTTCGGCCTTGTGCGCCCGCATGTAAGCGACGGTCTCGAGCCAGCCGGCGAGAAAGGCGCGGATCGCATCGGGATTGCTGGCGATCAGCTGGGTCGAGGCGAAGATTGCACCCGAGCCGACATTGCCCTCGTAGCTTGAGACCGGCGCAAGCAGACGCCCCTGCTGGACTTCCTCGAAGGCAAGAAATTGCGCGGTGTTTGCGATCACGGCATCGACAAGATGGGCGCGGAGCGCTGCACTCGCCGGCGCCGGGCCGCCGCCGATCGCGACCGTCTTCACGCCATTTTCGCCCCAGCCGAACTTGCGCGCGAGCTGGTGAGCGGACCAATCACTGAACGAGCCAGAGTTGGACACGCCGATGACCTTGCCCTTCAAATCTTCGAGTTTCTTGATCGGCGAATCCCAGGGCACGCCGACGCCGAGGAAGGGCGCCGGCCCAGTGCTCTGGCAGACGGCAAGCATCGGCGCGCCCTTGGCGATGAAAGCCATTTCGGTGCCGGCGCCGTCGCCGACATCGATGCTGCCCGCCGCGACGGCCTGCGCCATCTTGCTGCCGCCGCCGAAGTCGACGATCTTGAGATCGAGCCCGCGCCTTTCGAAAATGCCGAGCGCGTCGCCGACATTGACGGGAATAAGAGCGTCCGACGTCGACGACGCTTTGCCGACGGTAAGCGCCGTTTCGGCGCAAGCGCAGGCCGCAACAACTACGACCATCGCCATGGCGATGACGACCGTCTGTGCGCCGCGTCGAAACGACGTGGCCATGAACCTGGGCTCCCTTTTCGCACGCATCTGATGCGGCGCGCTCGGCGCCGGTTCTATCCCATCATGCAAACCCCGTCGCGCACAGATTGTCGCTTCGAGATAAATATACGATGCTGCCATCTACGATGCTGCCACTGCATAACGATCCTGCGAATGCTTGCCGTCGCCGGAATGCGCCCGGCGGCGATGTACCGCGGAGAAAGCATGTCCGACCTGAAACTCAGTCTCGCCATCACCAGCAATCCGCGAACCCAACCGGTCATTAGCGGACGCATCAAAGCTGACGGCATTGATTTCACCAAGAGCGTCCTCGGCCCGGCGGAAATTTTCTGGCGGCAACTCAGCTTCGCCGAGTTCGACGTCTCCGAAATGTCGATGTCGGAACTGATGATGATCCGGGCCCGAGGCGACGACCGCTTTGTCGGTATCCCGGTGTTCACGACGCGGCGCTTCTATCATACCGGCATCTTCGTGCGT
>DATJYT010000078.1:0-3557 GCA_035499475.1 Xanthobacteraceae bacterium
TGCCTTTGATCTGCGGATCGGCAAGGCCGGCATTGATGGCCTTGTTGAGCTTGTCGATGATTTCCACCGGCGTTTTCGCCGGCGCGCCGATGCCGTCCCAGGCGGCCGCTTCGTAACCGGGAACGAATTCGGCCACGGTCGGAACATCGGGCAGCACATCGCGGCGCTTGTCACTGAGGACCGCAAGAACCCTGAGCTTGTTCGACCTGATAAATCCCATCGCCGAAGGCAACGTGATGATGAACGCCTGCACCTGCCCGGCAAGAAGATCGGCATAGGCGGGCGCTGGACCATGATACGGCACTTCGACGATATCGGTCGCCGTCATCATCTTCAGCATGTCGGCGGCGACGTGCATCGGCGTCCCGGTGCCGGGCGTGGCGAGATTGATCTTGCCCGGATTGGCCTTGGCGTAAGCGAGGAATTCCGGCAGCGTTTTGGGCGCAAATGAGGGGTTGGTGAGCAGCACGAGCGGCACTTGAAGCAGCCCGGCAACCGGCGCGATGTCGCGCATGAAGTTGAAATTCAGCTTCTTATAGAGCGCGGCATTGATCGGATTGGCCGAAGCGCAAGTCAGGAGCGTGTAGCCGTCCGGCGCTGCCGTCGCCACCGCCTCGGTGGCGATATTGCCGCTGGCGCCGTTGCGGTTCTCGACCACGAAAGGCTGGCCGAGCTGCGCCGACAGCCATTGCCCGATCAGCCGCGAGACCAGGTCAGGCGTGCCACCGGCGCCGTAGCCTTCGATTAGGCGCACCGGCCGCGTCGGATAGTCGAGCGCGTGAGCAAACCGGGGCCAGGCCGGCGCAACGGCGGCAGCGGCGGCCAGACCCATGAATTCCCGACGTAAAAGTGTCATGGCGTTTCCTCGAAGGTGCCGAAGCTACACCAGCTTGCTGCGCCCGCAAACGAGGCGCGACGATTTGCGAAGGCATACGCGATCGCATCGCAACAATACGCCCGCAGAGGGAAGAAACGCGCGCGCCCGGGGTTGTATTGACCGCGGTCGCAGGGAACACTGGCGTCCAAATACGCCAAGGGAGGAAGACATGTTGCGGATCAGTCTGGCGGGTATTGCCGCCGCACTCGTCGCCGGCGCGCTGGTTGCACCGGCTTGCGCCCAGCAGCCGGCCGCGCCGCCGCCGACCGCGACCACTAAGGTCACCGATAACGTCTATATCTTCCGCTATGTCGGCCATCAGTCGATGTTCATCGTCACGCCGGCGGGCGTAATCGCCACCGACCCGATCAGCCTGCGGCGGCCGGCCAAGCCCTATATCGACGCCATCCAGGCCGTCACCAAGGCGCCGATCAAATACGTCATCTACAGCCACAGCCATTTCGACCACACCGCCGGCGGCCAGCCGTTCAAGGATCTCGGCGCCACCTTCATCGCGCAGCGCAACGCCAAGGAGCGCATCGCCGAACTCAAGCCGGCGGATGTGGTGGTTCCCGATCATGTGGTCGACAACAAAAGCATTATCAGACTCGGCGGCACCACGCTCGAACTGCTCTATGTGGGCAAGAACCATTCCGACAGCACGCTGGTGATGCGGCTGCCGAAAGAGAAGATCATCTTCACGGTCGACTGGATTCCGATCCAGGGTGTGCAGTTTCGCGGCATGGCCGACACTTATGTGCCGGACATCGAAAGCGGGCTGAAAAAGGTGATCGCGCTCGATTGGGAGACACTCATTCCCGGCCATCCCGGCCCGGGCGGCAAGCAGACCGGCACCAAGGACGACGCCCGCAACGAGCTTGCCTATCTGCAGGACCTCTCCGCCGCCGTGAAGAAAGAGGTGGATGCCGGCAAGTCCTACGACGACGCGATGAAGGACATCTCGCTGCCGAAATACGCGGCGTGGCCGAACTACAAGGCGTTCCTGCCGATGAACATCGAGCGCTATTACGACTTCTGGAACCGCGGGATTTGATTCGACACCCTCCTCCGCCGCACTTCGTGCGGGGGCGGATTAGACGGTTTTCCACGGAATGACCTTGCGCTCGATTTCCTGGAGCAGCGCCGAGGTAATAAGGCCGACGAGCCCGATCACCACAATGCCGACGAACATGGAATCGACCTGCAGCAATTCCCAGGAATTCCAGATCATGTAGCCGATGCCGACCTTGGTGGAGACGAATTCGGCCGCGACCAGCACGATGAAGGCGACCGCGACCGCGATGCGCAAGCCGGCGAAGATCATCGGCAGCGCGCCGAAGAACACGATGCGGGTGAACATCACCCAGGTGCTAGCGCCGTAATTGCGGGCGACGTCCCAGTAGATTTTCTCGATGTTGGCGGCGCCCGCATAGGTGTTGACGATCACCGGGAAGAACACGCCGATCGCGACCAGCGCGATCTTCGACGCATCGCCGAAGCCGAACGCCAGGAGGAGAAGCGGCATCAGCGCGACTTTCGGGATCGGGAACAGTGCCGCGATCAGCGGATCGAAGAAGATCCGCACCGGTCGAGACATCGCCATGACGAGCCCGACGGCGACCGCCGGCACCACGCCGATCACAAAGCCGGCGAAAACGCGCCACAGCGTCGCCAGCAGATTGAGCGCGAGCTCGCCATCGATGGTGAGCGCCCAGAACCGCACGGCGATGTCGCTCGGCGTCGGGATGAAGCGGCGGTCGCCGAAGCCGAGCTCGACGAGAACTTGCCAGACCAGCAGCAATCCGATCGGCGAGATCAGATAGAGCATGCGCTCACGCCATTTTTCCGAGTTGCCGTTCATCGTTCGAGGTCCGCCCGCGCGCGGTTTACTTCGTCTTCGAGGAGCCGCCAGATGTCGAGCTTGAGCCGGCCGAATTCGGCGCTTGCCGACAACGCCATGAGGTCGCGCGGGTGCGGGAACGGCACGTCGATCGTGGTCTTGATGCGGCCGGGCTGCGCGGTCATCACCACGGTGCGGTCGCCCAACAGCAAGGCCTCCTCGATCGAATGGGTGATGTAGACCACGGTCTTGCCGGTCTCCTCCCAGATGCGCACCAGCTCAGCCTGGAGGATGGCGCGGTTTTGCGCGTCGAGCGCGGCAAACGGCTCGTCCATCAGCAGCATGGCCGGATCGGTGACGAAGGCACGGGCGATGGCGCCGCGCTGGCGCATGCCGCCGGACAGTTGATGCGGAAAGTGATTGCGGAACTTGGTCAGGCCGACAAGCTTCAGCGCCGCCTCGACGCGGCCGGCGCGCTCGTGCACCGGCACGCCGCGGGTATAGAGGCCGAAGCCGACATTGTTCTCGACGCTCATCCAGGGAAACAGGCCGCTTTCCTGGAACACCATGGCGTTCTGCACCGCCCAGCCGCCGGCCTGGACTTCGATGCTGCCGCTTGATTGCTGATCGAGCTTGGCCAGGATGCGCAGCAGCGTGGACTTGCCGCAGCCGCTCGGTCCGACGATGCACAGGAATTCTCCGGGCGCGACATTCAGGTTGATGTCGTCAAGCGCCACGACCGCGCTGGGGCCGACGCCGTATTGCTTTCTCAGGTGGGCGATCTCGATCGCCGCTCCCCGCCGCTCCACAGCCATTCCAGCTTTTCCTCCCGGCGCAAGC
>DATJYT010000079.1:0-6068 GCA_035499475.1 Xanthobacteraceae bacterium
CTTCGATGGACAAAGACCGGTCCGAACCAGCGCCGGCGCCTACGCGCCAGCCGAGCCAGGACCCATCCGGTACCGGGGCGCCGGCGACGTCGTCGCGCGGCGACATCGATGCGTTTCTGAACAAGGTCAAGACGCTGGGCCCCGCCGCCAAAGCCGGTCCGCGCGGCCGGCTCATCTTCGCGCTCGACGCCACTATGAGCCGGCAGCCGACCTGGGATACGGCGTGCCGGCTTCAGGCCGACATGTTCCGCGAGGCGGCCTCGGTCGGCGGGCTCGACATTCAGCTCGTCTATTATCGCGGGCTTTCGGAATGCCGCGCTTCGCCGTGGATTGCCGAACCCGAGCGGCTCGGCGCGCTGATGTCGCGCATCGATTGCCGCGGCGGTCAAACCCAGATCGGCAAAGTTTTGGCGCACGCGCGCCGCGAGAGCGAGGGCGCCAAGGTCGGAGCGCTCGTCTTCGTCGGCGACGCCATGGAAGAATCGCTCGACCATTTGTGTTCCGGCGCCGGCGATCTCGGGCTGCGCGGCATTCCGGCCTTCATGTTCCAGGAAGGCTATGATCCGGTCTGCGAAAAGGCGTTTCGCGAGATCGCGCGGCTGACGCGCGGCGCCTATTGCCGGTTCGCGCCGGGTGCGGCTCACGAGCTCGCCGAATTGCTGCGCGCGGCGGCCGCCTACGCCGCCGGCGGCATGAAGGCGCTCGCCGATCTCAAAGAGCGTCACAATGCCGGCGCCGTCAGGCTGCTCGAGCAGCTCAGATAACCATGCCCTTCATCTTCGGCGTTGCCGTTCTCATCCTGGTGCTTTGGGCGATCAATTCGTTCGCCAAGGCCGATCCCAAACAGGCGGCGAAACTGATCCGCACGCTGGGCGGCTCGGCCACGCTGCTCTTTGCCGCGTTCCTTTTGTTCCGCGGCGAGATCGGGGTTGCGGTATCGGTCGGCTTCATCGGTTGCGGGCTTCTCGGCTGGATTCCGCTGTGGCCGGCGAGTTTCCTCGGACGCACGCAGAAGAGCGCCGGCCGCGTGTCGCGAGTGCGTTCGCCGTTTCTGGAAATGGAGCTCGACCACGACAGCGGCGCCATGCGCGGCCGCATTCTCACCGGACGCCATGAAGGCTCGGCGCTCGATGCGCTCGACGTGCCGACTCTGGTCGGGCTGCTCGGCGACATCGACAACGATAGCCGCGACCTACTGGCAACGTATCTTGACCGCCGGGACCCCGGCTGGCGTGAACACGCGCAAGGTGATGCGGCAGCGGGGAGCCGTCGCAGCGCGGCGCCCAGCGGCAAAATGACTGAAGAGGAAGCTTATCAGATCCTTGGCGTTCAGGCCGGGGCGAGCGCCGAGGACATCAGCCGGGCCCACCGGTCCCTGATGAAGAAACTGCATCCCGACCAAGGGGGGTCGACGTATCTTGCGGCTCGCGTCAACGAAGCCAAGGACGTTCTTCTGCGTCGCCATCGCTGAGGTTACCCAACTGGATCCTCTTGCGTGGCGTCCTGTCCGTGAAAGACGTTCCCGTGGTGCGGCTTTGCGGATCGATATCCGAGAAGGCGCGCGCCCCGTATGCCGGGGTTGGTTTTCTAAGCTCTAGTTCTTGACCGTCATGCAGTCGAAGTCGTTACGCTTGAGCTGCCTGCACGCAGCCGCGGCGGTCTCCTTGTCAAAGCCGGCGAAACGGGCGCGGTAAAGCGCCTTGTCGCCCTTCTGCACGCGCTCGGTGAAAGGATCGGCCGCGGCCAGCATGGCGCGGACTTTGATCTGCGCCGCGCTCAAGTGCTGCTTGGCTTCATCTTCGCCGTCGTAGGCGCCGATCTGGATCACCCAGCCGCTGCGTGCGCGCGGCGGCTCGGCTTTGACCGGCTCGGGCTTCGGCGCTTCGACAGCGGCGACTTCAGGCTTCGGCGCGGCGACGGTTGCCGTCGTGATCGGCTCCGCGGATGCGACCACGGTCTGCGGCGCGTCGACCTGCGGGGCGGCCGCTTGAACGGCCTGGGTGCGCGTCGCCGCCGGCGGCGCCGGGGCTGCCACCGGCACCATCGCGGGCATCGGCGTGAGGGCTGCGGTTTGCGCCGTCGCGATCCTATAGGAGATGGTCTTCACCAGCACCGGCTGGATCGGCGCCGTGGTGCCCGCAACCGCCGGCTTGCTGCCCGGCGCCGGCGTGGGCGCGAGTTCGGCGCGCGAGGCCGTCCACGCCTTGGCGAAAGCGGCCGGCGCGTCGCGCTGGTCGGTGCGCTCGGCGATCTCAGGCGCGGTACGGCGCGCGGAGGCTTCCTTGATATGCGTACCGAGCAGTTCGCGCATATGCGCGTCGCGCTCGAAGGCCGAGTGGCCGCCCATCACGACGGCGACGAGATAACGCCCGTCGCGATGCAGCGAGGTGACGAGGTTGAAGCCCGATGCGCGGGTAAATCCGGTCTTGATGCCGTCGACGCCTTGGACCGAACCGAGCAGGTGATCGTGATTGCGGATCGCCTCGCCGTGGTACACGAACGCCGGCAAGGAGAAATATTTGTAATAGCGCGGAAAGCGCTCCTGGATCGCGCGGCCGAGCAGCGCCTGGTCGCGCGCGGTGGTGATCTGATCGTCGTCCGGCAGTCCCGACGCGTTCACATAGGTGGTGCGGCTCATGCCCAGTGCGTGAGCCTTCTGGGTCATGAGCTTGGCGAAATCGTCTTCGCTGCCGCCGAGATTTTCCGCAATCACCACCGCGGCGTCGTTGGCCGAGCGGGTGACCACGCCCTTGATGGCGTCGTCGACCATGATGGTCTGGCCGGGCTTGAGGCCGAGCTTGGTCGGGGATTGTTCGGAAGCGTGCTCGGAGACCCGCAGCGGCGAATCAAGCCTGATCTTGCCGGCGTCGAGCTCTTCGAACAGCAGGTAGAGCGTCATGATCTTGGTCAGAGACGCCGGATGGCGCAGCGCGTCGGGGTTTGATTCTTGCAGCACGGCGCCGGTATTCCCGTCCACCACGATCGACGCCGACGGCGGTGAATACCCTTCGGCATGGACTTGCCGATGGACCCGGACCTCGCGATGGACGTAGTGGACGCGCGCGTGACGATGATGCCGCGCGTCGGCCGCATCGCTGCTGACAAAGAGGATCGCTGCTATGGCAGCGAGACTAAACACGCAGTAGCGAAGCCCGTTGCGGGCTTCGGAACGCATCGACACCATCACGCACCCCGTCCCTGAACGCGCGCGAGCCCCGTTAGGAGCCCTTCCCCTGTCAGTCCCTGGGACGGTGCTTCTCCTGCGCCGCAGCAGCCGGAGCGATTCGGCTGCATGGCGGCCCGGAGAGGCAAAGCCCCGACTCAAGACCCGGTCGTCATAGAGACGACACAGTCAAGCACGCTAGGCGAACGCCATTGCGAAAGGGTTAAGTCCCCACGCCGCCGCCCGAAACGCACCCCGCACTGCAACTATTGCGATTTTTGTGCAGTGCACTATAATATGATTGACGCCCGAGAAGGCCTTTTGATGGCAGCGGGCCGAGGCTGTTAACCATATCAGCAGACATATCCGAGCACCCGGAAGGACGATCATGACCACCGAAGAGATGCAGAAACTTGGCAAGGACGGCATGGACATGGCGATGACGTCGATTGGCGCCTGGAGCAAGAGCGCACAGGCGATCGCGGCCGAAGTCGTCGACTATTCGAAGAAATCGATCGCGGGCTCGACCGCCGCGTGGGAAAAACTGATGGGCGCCAAGACGGTCGAGGGCGCCATGGAAGTGCAGAGCGCGTACCTGAAATCATCGTACGAGGATTTTGTCGCTGAGGCGACCAAGCTCGGTGAGCTCTACGTCGATTTCGCCAAGGAAGCCTACAAGCCGTTCGAGGGTGCGTTCGGCAAAATGCCGACGATGAAGTGATCCGCGCTCCGGCGCGGGTTGCGGATAAGGCGGCGCAGGCCCTGGTCTGCCCTCTAACTCCATGCTGTCGGTAATCGCGACAGAAGTTTGATTAATCTGGCCGAGCCCGCACGTAGGGTGCTCAAGTGCGTGCGCGGACGGTTTGTCCGCTGTGGTTATGCTCTGTCGTCATAATCCGGAATGAACTTCTGCTTGAGCCCGCGCAGGAGCTTCACGCGCCATACGAATTGGGCCATCAGCACATCTTCAGGCAACGTAATCTTCAGGTCGTCGCCGACGAATTGAGTGCCGTCGCCTATGGCGGGACATCCGCGCGGCCTAACAGGTGGGGCTGAGCGCGCATCCGCATGACATCCGCTTGTGCATCGGCTGCCGATTTCTCGATCTGGCAGCGGCGCCGGCCGGACTCTATAATAGCATCCGAAAAACTGGTCTGCGTGACCGCCGCGGGAAAAGCCTTTCGGAAACGCTGCAGTCGCACTACCTTGAGAGTTGGAAGACAGACGAAGCAATGCCGCCGTTCGACGTCATCTCATCCCTACGACCGGTCCGCTCGGCGGACGACGACCGAAAGCGCAAAGGCGATCCGGGCGGTCCCGGCACGGCGGTTATCACCAAGACCAAGCCGCAGACCAAGCGGCCGAACCTTTATCGTGTTCTGTTGTTGAATGATGACTACACGCCAATGGAGTTCGTGGTGCACGTGCTGGAGCGTTTCTTCAATAAGGATGCCGAGGCGGCGCACCGCATCATGATGCATGTCCACCAGCACGGCATCGGCGAATGCGGGGTCTATACTTACGAGGTTGCCGAAACCAAAGTGACGCAGGTGATGGACTTTGCCCGTAAACACCAGCATCCTTTGCAGTGCATAATGGAAAAGAAGTGATTCCTGGGGGGAAGCGTCCAATACAAGTGAAGAGAAACTGAAATGCCCACGTTCTCGCGGAGCCTGGAACAATCGCTGCATCGCGCACTGGCGCTCGCTAACGAGCGCCACCATGAATACGCGACGCTCGAACATCTGCTGCTCGCGCTGATCGAAGATCAGGACGCCGCCGCGGTGATGCGGGCATGCAATGTCGACCTTGAGAAGCTGCGCCGCAGCCTGGTCGCTTACCTCGAATCCGAGCTCGACAATCTCGTCACCGACGGCGCCGAAGACTCCAAACCCACGGCAGGATTCCAGCGCGTCATCCAGCGCGCGGTCATCCACGTCCAGTCGTCGGGCCGCGAGGAGGTGACCGGCGCCAACGTGCTGGTCGCGATCTTTGCCGAGCGTGAGAGCCACGCCGCGTATTTCCTGCAAGAGCAGGACATGACCCGCTACGATGCGGTCAACTACATCAGCCACGGCATCGCCAAGCGGCCGGGCATGTCGGAAGCGCGCCCGGTGCGCGGCTCCGACGAAGAAAACGACACCAAGTCCGGCGACGAGCAGAAGAAGAAGGGCGACGCGCTCGACGCCTATTGCGTCAACCTCAACAAGAAGGCGCGCGAGGGCAAGATCGATCCGCTGATCGGCCGCGAGTCGGAGATCAACCGGACCATCCAGGTCCTGTGCCGCCGGCAGAAGAACAATCCGCTGTTCGTCGGCGAAGCCGGCGTCGGCAAGACCGCAATCGCCGAAGGCTTGGCGCGCCGCATCGTCCACGGCGAGGTGCCGGACGTGCTGCGCAACGCCACGGTGTTCGCGCTCGACATGGGCACGCTCTTGGCCGGCACGCGCTACCGCGGCGATTTCGAGGAGCGCCTCAAGCAGGTTATCAAGGAGCTTGAGGCCTATCCCGGCGCTATCCTGTTCATCGACGAGATCCACACCGTGATCGGCGCCGGCGCCACCTCGGGCGGCGCCATGGACGCGTCGAACCTGCTCAAGCCGGCGCTCGCCTCCGGCACGGTGCGCTGCATTGGCTCGACGACATACAAGGAATACCGCCAGTATTTCGAGAAGGACCGCGCCTTGGTGCGCCGCTTCCAGAAGATCGACGTCAACGAGCCGACGATCCCGGACGCCATCGAAATCCTCAAGGGCCTGAAGCCCTATTTCGAGGACTACCACAAGCTCAAGTACACCAGCGAGGCGATCAAGGCGGCGGTCGAGCTCTCGGCCCGCTACATCCATGACCGCAAGCTGCCCGACAAGGCGATCGACGTGATCGATGAATCGGGCGCCGCGCAGAT
>DATJYT010000080.1:0-3859 GCA_035499475.1 Xanthobacteraceae bacterium
GTGGCGCGTGCAGGACTTCTGCGCTCGGCCGATGCGGCGCGCGCAGGTGCGCTACACGGCTTTGTTGACCTCATTAAAGCTGACGGCATCGCGGGCTGGGCGCAGGACCAGGATCATCCCGAAGCACCGGTCTGTCTCGACATCTTCGCCGGCGGCCGACCGATCGGTCGGGTGCTCGCCAATCGCTATCGCGAAGACCTCGAACGCGCCGGTCTCGGCAGCGGCCGCCACGGGTTCTCATTTACTCCCGCGCACGGTGTTTCGCGCGGGGGCGTCGAAGTGCGCCGCTCGCTCGACGGTGCCTTGCTGCCGCAAGCGTTCGACGCCGAGACCAAAGACGCGCTGAACGCGGCGCCGCGACCGGATCGCCGCCCAATTCAAGCGTCGATCATTGCGGCCGCGCGCTGACTGGGAACGAGGTGCGTGACCATCACGACCTGACCGTCCGGAAATTCAAGCGCATCGTGCTGGACGTTCGGGTCGTCCGTGTTGCGTCAGGGCGCGTCGCGGGCGCGGTCGCAATTATGGTGAGGTTCCGCGCGCCTGATCAAAAGACGTAAAGCCGACGTGAAATTGGCCGCCTCAATGTTTGTCCAAACCCGTGCCGGTTAGCCGCCATGGAGCAAAATTGTGGCCGCGCTTTTTGGCCTGCAGTAATTTTCTTCCCCAAAGCGGTTCTCTCGTGAAGGTATTAACCATCAAGGGTGTCCTATTAACCTTTGGTGCGGAATGTCGTTCATACTTTCTTAATCAAATTGACCAAGTTGCAGGCGAGGATTACTAACGAAATGTTAATTCGCGTACCGAGAACGCATGCCGGATTACAGGGTATTACCCGCCGGAGACACGGCGCTTGTCGTGGAATTCGGCGAACAGATCGATCGGCAGTTAAGCACTTGGGTTTTGGCGCTGGCGCGGCGCCTCGAAGAGAGCCGTTTGAACGGCGTCATCGAAATCGTACCCACAATCCGATCGCTGATCGTACATTATGAGCCGCTGGCGCTATCGGCGGCCACGCTGACAGCGCGGATTGTCGAACTAATGCGCGGGCTGCACTCCGAAGAGGGGCTTGCCCGGCACTGGCATCTGCCGGCCTGCTACGACGCTCGCATCGCGCCCGATCTCCATGACGTGGCGGCGCGCGCCGGCATCACACCGGCGCAAGTGGTCGAGCGGCACAGCGGTCTCACCTATCACGTCTATATGCTCGGTTTTCTGCCCGGCATGGCCTATCTGGGCGACGTTCCGGACGAACTGGCGTTCCCGCGCATGGCGACGCCGCGCCTGAAAGTGCCGGCCGGCTCGCTAGCGATCGCCACCACATTGACCTGCGTCTATCCGGTCGACACGCCGGCCGGTTGGCATCTCATCGGCCGTTCGCCGGTTCCGTTCTTCGAGCGCCATCCGACGGTGAAGACATTGCTCAATCCCGGCGACAAGGTGACATTCGTGCCGGTGTCGCTGCGCGAATATGACGATCTCATGGCGCAGGCTGCGGCAGGCACGCTTCGTATCGAGCCGGTGGAGGAATTCGTGCGCGAAGAGCCCGCGGCTGAGCCCAAACAACGGCCGTTCGGAGCCGCCGCATGACGGGTGTGCTTCGCGTCCTTTCACCCGGCCTCTTGACCACCGTTCAAGACCTGGGACGGCCGGGCTACCAGTCGCTCGGCATTCCGGTCGGCGGCGCGCTCGATCCCGTGAGCTTGCGCGCAGCCAACGCGCTGGTCGGCAACACGCCGGACATCGGCGCGTTGGAGATCGCTTATGTGGGGCCGACGCTGGCGGTCGATGCCGATGAGGTCCGGCTGTCTTTTGCCGGCGCCGAAGCCCTGATCGAGATTCTTCCCGACGAGGCGGCCTCTGCCGGCTATCGCATCAGCACCATGCGCAGCGTGCTCCTTCATCGCGGCGAAGTGGTGCGCATCGGCTCGCTGACCGGCGGCGCGGTGCTTTATGTCGGCGTCGAAGGTGGTCTTGCGGTCGAGCCGGTGCTGGGTAGCGTCTCGACCTATCTGCGCGGCGGCATCGGCGGCTGGCAGGGGCGGGCATTGACGGAAGGCGATCAACTGCCGCTGCGCCTCGACACGGTGAGCGAGCGCCAGGAATGGCAGCTCGAAGGTTTCGATCTGACGCCGCCGCAGCGCTTCCGCACCATCGTTGGTCCGCAGAGCGACCATTTTTCCGAAGCCACCATCGAGACTTTCTTCAACAGCGAATACACCATCGGCACCGGCGCCGATCGCATGGGCATGCGGCTTCTCGGCCCGCTTCTTGAACATTCGCGCGGCTTCAACATCACCTCCGACGGCATCGCGCCCGGTTCGATCCAGGTGCCCGGCAACGGGCTGCCGATCGTGCTGCTTGCCGACCGTCAGACGGTCGGCGGTTACACCAAGATCGCCACCGTGATCTCGGCCGATCTGCCCGCGCTGAGCCGCCTGCCGATTGGCAACAAGCTTCGTTTCGCGCCAGTCAAGATCGAGGAAGCGGAGGCGGCGCGGCGCAAGTTCGTGGCCGATGTTGAGAGCCTGCCCAGCAGGATCGTACCGATCGGACGTTACGCGGGCGACCTCGCAGGCGACCTGACGCCGAGGCTGCTTGATTGCAATTTGATCGGGGGCGTCATAGACGCAAGCGTCGGCGCCTGACAGCCGGCCAAACCATGACGGCGCGGTCGCGGGATGGACGACATCACCGGCGGAGCGCAGGCGGACGCTCCACCCGTTTCGGCCGCTGAGCGCAGCAAAGCACCCGAGGTCAAGGCGCGCACGGACCACGTGCCGCGCGGCATCCTATGCATGATCCTCGCCACGCTGCTGTTCTCGGGCGCAGCCGCATTCGCGAAATGGCAAGTCGCGCTCTATCCGGTCGGCGAGGTAATGTTTCTGCGCTCGCTGTCCTCGCTCCTGGTCTGCGCCGCAGTGATGCTGCCGATCACCGGTTTCTCGGTGTTCGCCACCAAGAGGCCGCGCGATCACATCGCCCGCGGATTGTCGCAATCGATCTCGCAGACGTTCTCGGTGCTGGCTTTTAGCCTGATGCCGCTCGCGGGCGCCGTCGCGATCAGCTTCTCGTCGCCGCTGTTCGCGGCTTTGGTCTCCATCATATGGCTCAAGGAGAGGGCCGGGCTCGCGCGTTGGGGCGCGCTGCTGGTCGGCTTTTTCGGCGTCCTGATCGTCACCGACCCGGGCACGGATTCACTGACGCTTGGCGCCTTGTTCGCGCTCGGCAACGCCGTCATGTACGGCAGCGTCACCGTCGCGGTGCGCGGCATGACGAAGACGGAATCCGCCAATACGCTGCTGATTTGGCAGATGGTGACTATCGCCGGTTTTCATAGCCTGCTGCTGTTCTTCGGCTTTCGCTGGCCAGCGCCGCTTGATGCGGCGATGCTATTCGGCAGCGGACTCACCAACGTTATCGGGCAGTATTTCTGGACGCAGGCGTTACGTCTTGCGCCGGCGACCGCGGTCTCGCCGTTCTACTATCTGATGCTGGTGTGGGCTTTGGTGATCGGCTTTGCGGTATGGGGTGACATACCTTCGAGAGGGTTGCTCATCGGATCGGCGATCGTCGTCGCGTCAGGGTTGTTTTTGCTTTGGCGCGAGGCAAGGCTGCAACGTGCAATCAAGGCGGTTTCGGCCGCGTCGCGGGAAAGTGCGGCCCGACCCGGAATTAGAGCGTGATCCGATGAGGTTTCATCCGTCATTGCGAGCGAAGCGAAGCGATCCATTTGTGGACGGCCCCGTGCTCGCAAGTTGACGCGTGTGTTGATGGGATCCGACTGCGCTCTACGCCGCCATGATCTTGCGGCCGGCCGTGTTCTGCTCGGAAGTCCATGCAGCGATGACGTCGGGAA